>CAZUTM010000185.1:0-9069 GCA_964623665.1 uncultured archaeon | reverse complement strand
ATTCAACGCAAATGAGAATTATGCGTAAAAAATAGGTATGTTTGTAAACCCTCGATCTTCTAAAAGAATAAAGAAATCGCACCGCAAGCCAAAAAAAGCAACGAGAATCGCTGCTGTGTAAATGGGTTTAACTATAATTTTGGGATAATAAGATTTTTCAAAATATTAGCCTTGAGTGCGAATAAAATCAGAATGAAATAATAAATCAGTAAAATATTTTATCTGTAAAGGGCTATACATAATATAATGGATGAACAGCAAATTTTTGAAAAAGGCTTCTACCTTTGCATGAATCGTAAAGAAATTCCTAAGAGTTTGTCTGCAAATGCACAATGGGACGAAAAATCGAAAATTTGGCTGTTCAAACCGCTCGAATATCAAAATATCCTTGATACGCTTCAATTAAGCGATTCGTTGAAGGTCCATCTCCCCATTTCATTTCGATTAAATATTGATTTTCAACTCCGGGATTATCAAAATGATGCCTTTGAAGCATGGAAACGAAATGGCTTTAAAGGAGTCATTGTACTCCCAACCGGAACGGGAAAATCATATTTGGCATTGAAAGCGATCGCTGAGATCAAGGAAAAAACACTTATTGTTGTTCCGACTCTTGCGTTGGTCGATCAATGGTATCAATTGGTGAAGAAAAAATTGGGGCTTTCCTCCGAATATATCGGCTTGTGGATCGGCGGAAAAAAAGAGGCGGATAAAGATATCGTTATTTCTACCTATGCATCTGCTTATCGGGATATTATTTCGTTGCGAAAGGGTCGTTCTCTTGTAATCTTCGATGAAGTGCATCATTTGCCTGCCGAAAGTTATCGGATTGCAGCAGAAGGTATGTTTGCCCCCTATAGAATGGGCCTCTCAGCAACTCCCGAGCGCGCGGATGAAGCCCACGTGCTCCTTGATGAGATTATTGGGCCCCAAGTGTTCAGAAAAATGCCGGATGATTTCGAATCGGACTATCTCTCGGACTACGAAATTAAAACAATTTACGTTGATATGAAATCGGAAGAACGGGCGAAATATGATGAGAAAAAGGCGATATATGATAATTTCATAACATCTCATAAAATTCGGGGATTTGGAGTCTCGGTCTTTCAACGTATTATAATGATGAGCGGGGCAAATAAAGAAGCAAGAGACGCGCTCAAGGCCCGACAAATCATGAATAAAATCTCCGGAAACTCCGTATCAAAAATCATAAAATTAGCGGAACTTCTTGAACTCCATAAAAACCAAAAGGTCATTATTTTTTCTCAGTCCACAGAAATGGTGGAAACGATTTCATTTCAATTCCTCATTCCATGTATAACTTACGAAACGGAACCCCAAGAGCGAAAAGACATCTTACGAAAATTCAAAGATGGGTCATATACAAAAATTGTGGCCTCATCTGTGTTGGACGAAGGAATCGATGTCCCGGATGCCGCGGTCGGTATTATTCTCACCGGAACCGCCCAACCAAGACAATTCATTCAACGACTCGGAAGAATCTTGAGACCATATTACGATTTGGAAACGGACACAATGAAAAAAGCAATGATGTACGAGATCGTTTGCAGAGGCACCAATGAAGTCAGCCATGCCAAGAAACGAAAAGAAAATATCTCAAAGGTAAGAGGAGGATGAATACATGCCGCTACCGGAAAACTGTATCGATTTAATCGGCCCCAGTCGGGTAAAAAGGACCTATGACCCCGTTCTAATAAAAATCCTTCAATCAGATAAGATCCCTTCCCTTATTCAGCCCTTTTCCAAGCCAACACGAATCATCTCTCTTTACAACCCCGAAAAAGAAGAAAAATCGGTGAGACAGGTTATCGAAATGTTGGAAAAAGAAATAAATATTCAATATTCCAATTTCGATAGGACTAAATATGAAGAAATATTTTCCGAAATCACCTTTGGTCGCGGCATTATTAATTTATTATTGAGAAAATTTTTTTGTTTTACATCGAATTACAATCCCCAAGCGGAAAAAATAAGAAAAATATTATGGACCATTGCAAATATCGAATCATACGGATTTGTAACTCCCTATCAACGAATGAAAGAATCGGATACTCTGCAAAGGCAAAATTTACTGCATCTTATTGTGGATAATTGTAAAGACTTGTTACCCCCGGAATTTTCGAACTTAAACGAATCCGAATTAACCAAAAAAATCGACAAATACCTCAATCGGCCGGAAGAGATGTTGAACGGATACTCCCATTTCGGAAAATTACAGAAAATTCAAGATCCCCAACCCAAAGAACTTGTACAATATTATAATTTTCAAGCAATCGAAACGGTGATTTGCAATTCTTCAGATATTGTCTTGATCGCATCAGGATTAACGGGGGCCGATTTCAAATCTCTTTTTCACAAACTGCGATTTTCAAGAGCAAATTATGAAATTTATTCACGGCCTTGGGAATCAAATCATATATTATTTGTATTCAACAGAGGATATCGTTTATTCAATGCGAATGATACCACATCAAAATATCTATCAAAAATCATACTGAAACATTTAATTCCAAGCCTTATTTCAAGGAAAAACCCTTTCATTTTGATGAATCTAATGAAATTTCGCGGAAAAGACCTCATAATTCATTTATTGCCCGAGGATTTCAGCAATGCTAAAGCATATGATACTCCAAATTCGCTTTTACCATCAAAAACCGAAATGGAAGCATTCGATTTGCTCGACTCTGATGAAGAAGATGATGATGAATTCGAATTCGAATCGTTTGAGCGATCAAACCCTGAAATTACGCTTGATGATGATAATGATCCCGAATATAAAAAAACAGAAACTGATTTCGATAGTCAAATCGAATCGGAATTTGCTAAAGCATTCCAAATAAGCATGGGATCGGAGTGGACTTTGGAGAGAGAACCGGAAATCATAACTACAAAAAGCGGAAAGGTGATGATCCCCGATTTCACCATGTCCAATGGCTCGATAACAATCTATCTTGAAATTGTGGGATTCTGGACGGTTAAATATATAAAAAATAAACTTCTAAAGATTACCGAATTGAATCAAGAAGACATCCCGCCGTTCTTCTTTCTCATTGATGAAGACCTTAAAAAATACTTCAAAGAATTAACCCTTCGAAACAAGAATCTCCATCTGTTATACTACAAAGAAAATAAATTGGATAAATCAATTGCCAATCTCAAGGAAGTGGTCACAAAACATTATTCTACGATCTCTGCCGTTAAAGAAAAAATTGAATCCCTTTTACTTTCCGAAAGCATTTGGAATGATATTGAAAAAACTCTTGAAAAACAGCCTATAATCGCTGAAGATCAATTGTTTAACATGCTTAAAGTTTTATTATGCGATTTTTTAACCCCGAAATGCACTATATCTCCAGAGCAAATTCCGAATACCGAGATCGAAAGAATTCTCAATACTATAAAATTCAAACAACAGATCCTCGAACAGCGATCATTTACGATATTTAAGTCGATCGGTGCAATAACCATTGCGAATTTTCGGCAATTGGAAAAAATCATAGTTGAAGTCATAGGAAACGATGAAATTTCGGAGCAAGAATTACACGGCCGTTTCGCAAAGGTGGTTCCGCAGTCTCCCATCGAGCCCATGAAGGTGGTGCAAAATTCTTCGAGATTTAAAGTGCGATGGGCCGGATTGGTTTCGAAATTAATTTCGGTTAAGAAAATTTGAGTTCCCTCCATAGAATTTAAGAAATGGACTTGCTCTTTAATTTTTAATAATATCCTCTCGTGATAATTGATAGATTCGAAAAACGAAAACACTTTTATTTGTAGAAGCTCTTTGGAGCTTGGAAAAAAAATGTAGGAACGCGCATAGCATCCTATTTCCGCTCGGAGGGATAAAGGAATGGAGATAAAATCGGGCAGCAAAGAAATCATCAAAGAAACCTTTCCTTCCGAAGTCGTCTCGGTAACCTTTAACTTTTTTGTTGGGCTTGTCTTGGTCTCGATTTTGAATAACTTTACCAATTTTACGGTTATTATTCTCATGATTCCGCCATTATTATCTATTCGTGGAAACATCTCACAATCCTACTGCGCTCGGGTAGCGCGCGATTTGATTATCGGGTGTTATAATAAAAAAACGATGACACAAAATGTTGTGGCAACCATTTTATTGATTTTGATCGTTTGTACTCTTATCTCGATTTTCTCAATAGTCTTAATTGAGATATTACAAATTCACCATGATCTCTCGCTCTTTTCTCTTATATTATTTCCGTTTTTGGTCATGATACTCACAAGTTCCGTATCGATGGCGGGATCTACGATATTCAGTATAATGGTATTTAAAAAAGGATTGAATCCAAATAACATTGTTCCCGTTGTATGGACAAGCGTTGATGATCTTCTCATTGTAATCAATATCTATTTATCCTTACTTATTTTGGGGGTCGCGTAACATGCCGGCAAAATATTTCAACAAAATCATGAAGGAATCTCTGCCTACCGTATTTATCACCACTCTGATTGTCTCATTTTCCGGAACGGTTCTTTCCGTTAATGAAGATATGCTTGCGACAATACCAATCCTTTTATTGATGGTTCCAATTTTAAACGACCTCTTTGGCGATCTCATTATTGTTTTTGTATCCCGGCTGTCTGTCCATTTTGTGTTGGGTACCATTCCTATGAAATACACGTGGAGCAAGCAAATCAAGGAGGATTATATTGGGTTGCTCACTACCCTTATTTTGGCATTGATATACATGCTCCTTTTATCGTTTGGGTATGCATTGGTAATGAATATAGAGATTTACAAACCTATCGTGATCATTTTGATCGTTTTCTTATGCGGTATGGTGATCTTTCACGCTTCGTTCTTTGGGTATTTTTTCTTCTCGTATCTTGCCGTGAAGCGAGACAAAGATCCCAATAACATGGTTTTACCGTATATCACTTCGGTAGCCGATCTCTCAACGCCAATTGTGTTGATCGCTCTGGTGATTATCTTTATATAGGAATAAATATATTAAAATGTGAGGAATTCAAGAAAATGTCCATTTCCGTTCGAGAAATAATTAGTGAATTGAAGAAAAATATTGAAATTTTATTGGATTTAGCGTTTAGCGCGGTATCCTTTTACAATCCCGAGATTTCGTCAGAGGCCCGAAAAATCGAGAAATCTATCCATACTTTAAACTATAAGTTGAATTCAAGGTTGATTCAAGCGAATTTTATGAGTGATCGGGAAGCTCGGTCTGTTGAACCTATTGTAGTCTTTGGATATTCGGTTGATAAAATTGCCGATGCGCTGGCGGATATTGCGTCTACGGTTTCCTTGGCAAATCTTACGGATATTTACGCTTTTATATGGAAATTTATTCCCGAACCTATTGCAAAATTGCTCATTAATGAAAAATGTCCATATCTCAATCAAAATTTTGATAAGATGCATTTCCGGGCGACATTCAATGCGGATATTGTGGCCTTAATCCGAAATGACCGCATTATCCTCGACCAAAAATTCAAAATTACAAAAGGAGATAAATTTTTAATTCGCTCCGATATCGAAACCCTTGAATGGATTAAAAAGGAATTCAACGACGAAACCTCCTTCATCAAGGTGAAAAAGTTCGAAAAAGATGGCTCGGATGCCAGCAAAAAAGCGGAATCGCTAGCAGAACTCATCAAACACGATTATATCTCCATGTATGTGATGACCGAGACAATGGTCGAATTGGCCTTTGCTTCCATCCTCTTTTCAAATAAAGATATTGCGGCTGATGTAATCGAAATGGAAGAAAAGATGGACCGGGATAATCTAAATTTCGAGCGGAAACTCCTAAAACAAATAAAAAATATTGAGGAACCGGATAACCTCGTGGGGCTATTGCGAATCGTGTATTGCTTGGAAAATATTTCGGATGCATGTGCAAATATCGCGGAGATCGTTAAAGAAGGTGCTAATACTCATCCAATTTTCTCTTTAGCGTTTTCCCAATCAAGTGAAGTGATCATTAAAGAATCGATCAAGAAGGATTCGCCTGTTATCGGAAAGGCGCTGGAATTTGTCGAGGAACCGGAGGTCAGCGGTGCTTTTGAGGTCATGGCCATTTATAGGAATAATGATTGGCTTTATAATTTGCCCGATGATTTCATTTTTCAGATCAACGATGTGTTAATCGCGCAAGGGCCCAAGGAATCTGAGGAGCGGTGGCGCAAATTATTGAATCCGCGTTACCCGGATGAAGAGGAAAATGAAGAGGAATACTCGAAAGAACAAAATAATTAAATATATCGAGGATTTCGTTTTATTTTTTGGTGGTTTCTTCAAATAAAGGTTTTTATCTTTTAGAAACAAAATAGAAATATGAAAGTGGAAAGGAACAATCCGCTGTGGTTCTTTGGAATTACACATCCCTCCAAAATCGGTAAATTCTCGAATTTTCCAAGAGATTTTGCGTGGGAACTGACATTAGAAGAACCGGATGAAAATCTTCCTTTGGAGATGTTTTTAGAAAGCGCCCCCAATAGTATCTACAAAGATCCGGATTTCCGGGAAGAGTGTGAGGAAGAATTCAAAAAATATGTCGAGAAAGCGGGCGAAGATTTCTTTAAGTTCTGTAAAATCTATATGATCGCGCAATCGCATATCGATATTGCATGGAAATGGAGAATCGGTCAAACTATAAAGAAGGGGCAGGTCACATTCGGAAAAGCGGTTAAGCACATGGATTTATTCAATTATTTTTCGTTTTCGGCATCCCAGCCCGTGCTTTTTGAGATGATACGATATGAGAACCCTACTTTATTCGAGAAGATCAAAGAAAAGGTGAAAACCGGGCAATTTGAATTGGTTGGCGCTTGTTGGACCGAGCCGGATCCAAGAATGCCATCGGGCGAAGCCTATGTAAAACAACATCTCTATGGTCAACGCTTTTTTTTGAAGCATTTTAACCAAAAAGCAGATATTTCATGGTATCAAGACTCTTTCGGATACAGTATTCAAATCCCGCAGCTTTCGGCTCGCGCCGGCTGTAAATATTTTTTCACAAATAAAATTTCTACAAACAAAGACACCATCTTTCCTACGTGTCAATTTCATTGGTATAGCCGTGACGGTTCCAAGTTGCTTTCTTATTGGACGCCCGGCGGCTTTGAAACGATGGGAAAATGGAAAAAATTCAGAAAATCCCGAAGATTACTAAAACCAAACACCAAATTTTCATTCGATTATTCTGTGGATAAAATTGCAGATCTTGATGTTTGGAGTGATGAAATCTGTCCGGTTGCGGCCGCTTTCTATGGAAAAGGCGATGGAGGGCATGGTCCCACGGGAGAAGAATTTGCGATGGTGCGGTACGGCATCGAAACGGGTCGCAATCTCGTCGTCTCAACCGCGTCGAAGTTTTACAAAGAACTGGAAAAATATTCCGATCGAATTCCCGAATTCCGTGATGAATTGTATTACGAATACCATCGCGGGACGCTCTCGACCCATCACATTGTGAAATTCATGAATCGAAAAATGGAATGGACCTTGACGGGGCTTGAAACGCTGGCAACATGGATTGCGGCAACGAACCCGAATTATCGGTATCCATATGAACGGCTGACAAGGCTTTGGAAGAATGTATGCACCCTCCATATGCACGATATTTTACCCGGAAGTTCGATCCCGGAAGTCTATGATGATTGCTATGATCTATGGATCTTATTTAAAGAATGGACTCAAATGATGAAATCCGATGCGTTAAATGCTATAAAAAAGCAATTAGGGTTAGCGGATGGAAATGAAGGTGCCTTGCTGGTAAATCCATTATTAAGTCCTCGGTTTGATTTGGTCGAAATACCAATCTCTCTCTTAAAATTATCCACCAACAGCAAATATATGAAAATGGAAGATGGAACTAAGATTCCGATTCAAACTTTATCCGCGGATCCCGATAGCATTGATGAATTCCAGCGGAGGCCGGAACGGATTCTCGCAGCGATACCGCTCAAAGCGGTTGAAAGTGTTGTCTTAATTGCCGAAGAAGAAAAAGGAGACCAAACAAAATCACCGAAATCCAACACCATGGAAATAAAAGAGACCGAAACTCAATGGGAAGCGGAAAATCAATTCTATAAAATTAAAATCAATAAAACAGATGGGAATATCGTTTCATGTATCCTCAAATCCATAGGTAAAGATGTGCTGAAAGGCCCGAGCGCGGAGATAAAGTTATTCCACGATATAACTCTGGAAGAATCCGCTTGGAACATCGATCCCACATATCGGAAGAATCCCTTTGAAGAAGAATACCACTACACTCCCGTCAAATTAGTAGAAAATGGGCCTGTTAGATGGACATTTGAAACCGTGTTAACTTTCAGCACCGAAGAAGAGGGACACACCGAGGTGAAAAAGAGAATTTCGATCTATGAAGCGATTGAGGGAATAGATATAGAAATGGTAGTGGATTGGCACATGCAATACACGCTCATGAAATGTTACTTTGAGATTGGCGGAGATCCGCAAGTTTCAAATGCGGAAGTCCCCTATGGTACCATTCTCAGATCGCTCTATCCAAAAGCGGTTCATGATGTCCAACGTTGGGAGAACCACATGCTCACGTTTGTTAGCTTTGAAGCAAAAGATAAATCGTTTACTGTAAATCTCTTAAATGCCGGAAAATACGCCTTTGACAATTTGGGAGGCAATAAGATCGGAATCACCACGCTTCGGGGTGTTTTGTATCCGACGATAACAAACCTTGCGTGGGCGAACCAAGAGCGGCATAAAACCAAAAAAGAGGGAGGAACACCCGTGCCGGAATTCACCGACCAAGGCACCCACATCATTCGATACCGGATGTTACCGAAAGCAGGTGCATGGGAATCAAGTGAGATTGCCCAAATTGCTCATGCCTTCAATTGTCCATGTCTCGTTGCTTCTATCTCCAAACCAACCGAATTCCATTCAATATCAATCCCAAGTTGGCCTCACATTCATGGAATCGAATTCGGCGCGTTGAAAGTCGCCGAAGAGAGTAATGAAGAGAAAGAAGATTGGGCAAATCCGACTGGGTCCATTGATATGCATAAACTGGTATTAAGACTGAA
>CAZUTM010000184.1:0-9084 GCA_964623665.1 uncultured archaeon | reverse complement strand
TCTCGTTCTTCTTTCCTCTGAATCGTATGGGATAAAATCTGGATTCGAAATAGAGTAAAAATTCTATTAAAGCGAAAAGATCGGATTATAAATTATCAGAATTGTATTAAGAAGAGCTAAAAAAGAACATTGTGAATTGTTCACGGCCTTTGAGATCTGCATGAATTCTTTTTTGGGTAAAAATCACCAAAGATTGGTGTCTAAACGAGACCAAAACATGAAAACAAAGCAAAGGTTGTGAAAAAAATGATTGATGTGTTTAAAGAAAATTTAGAACAAGTCTTGATGAAGAAAGATTTGTCGTTTGAAAATGCCTCGATGATTATGAAAGAGATTATGACCGGAAAAATTCCATCTTCGAGGATTGCAGCGTTCTTGATTGCTTTGAGGATGAAAGGCGAAAGCCCTGAAGAAATCCGCGCGTTCGCATCGGTGATGCGCGAATATGCCTTGAAAGTACCTACAGACATTCCCAATTTGGTGGATACTTGCGGGACCGGAGGAGATTCCGTTAAAACATTCAATATCTCCACAATATCCGCTCTGATTGCGGCTTCTTGCGGCGTTCCCATAGCGAAACACGGGAATCGTGCGGTATCGGGGACTTGCGGAAGTGCAGATTTATTGGAATCATTCGGAGTAAATATCAATGCAACCGTGGATGATATTAAGCATTGCATGGAGCAAGCGTATTTCGGGTTTATGTTTGCACCAGCCTTTCACCCCGCAATGAAATTTGTGATGCCAACAAGGAAGGAATTGGGGGTTCGAACCGTGTTCAATATTTTGGGTCCGCTAACCAATCCCGCATTGGCAAAAGGCCAGATTCTTGGTGTCTTTTCAAAAGAGTTGGTGAAACCGATGGCGGAAGTGTTATCGAAACTCGGAATTAAAAAAGGGTTTGTATTCCATTCGGAACCCGGCATTGATGAAATAGTGCCTATTAGTACGGTTTATCTTGCAGAAATCAATGGAGATAAAGTGATATATTCAGAAAAAAGTGCCAAAGAGTTCAATCTCCCATCAGTTTCTCTTGATGTGATCAAAGGCGGGGATATTCAAACAAATACAAAAATAGCGCTTGAAATTCTTTCCGGAAAAGATCGATCTATAAGATCTGAAATTTCCATTTTGAATGCGGCTTATGGAATTCTCGCATCAGGGTTAACCGATAATCTTGAAAAAGCCAAAGAAATCGCAAGAGACGCCATTCAAAAGAATAAGCCAATCGAAAATCTGAAGAAAATCATCACAATTACCAAAGGAGATCTCGCCAAATTCGAGAATTTGATTAAAGAACTTTAAGATAGAAAAGGAGGCGTTTGGATGGAAGAAAATATACTTCAAAAAATCTTTGAAAGCAGAAAAGCAGACTTGAGCTTGATGGAATTTTACCTCGACAGAATTCCTGCAAACAAAAAATCAAAAAGAAAAACCATACGGCAAGAGATTGAAACGAAAGGAATAAGCCAAAAATTTAACACGCCTTTCTTAATCACGGAACTTAAACCGAAATCTCCATCCAAAGGAAGTCTGATTAAATCAAATACGATCGATCCCGCAGCCATTGCAAGGCAAATGGAAAATGCCGGAAGTTCGGCAATTTCGGTCTTGACAGAACCGCATTATTTTGGCGGATCCTTTGAAATTTTAACAACGTGTTGTGAACATACCAATTTACCGATATTAATGAAGGATTTTGTGTTTGATCCGATCCAAATTCAAATTGCAAGGAAATTAGGCGCATCCAATATTCTTCTCATTACCGGCTATAGCAATCTCGAATCTCTCCTAACAGAATGCAAAAATCTGAACGTAGAACCTTTAATCGAGATCCATAGCAAAGATGATATTGATGTTTTACTCCCTTATATCGATATTATTAAGGAAATCGGAATAATCGGCATAAATAACAGAGATCTGAAAACGCTCTCCATTGATCTTGAAACTACAAGGAAATTATATCCAATATTACGGGCCAAATTTGGGGTTAATGTTCCGATCATCACAGAATCGGGATTTCAATCGCATTCAGAAATACGGGAATTTCTCGCTATGGGATTAAACGGGTTTTTGATCGGTACTTCAATAATGCAATCCGGAAATATCGCTGAAAAAATTCATGCATTGATGGGGGAAAAATAAAATATGATAGTGAAGATCTGCGGAATTAAATCATTGGGTATCGCGAGGTACGCATATGAACAAGGCGCTTCTATGATCGGATTGGTTGTAAATGTAGAATCGAGCCCACGAAATCTCACGATTCAAGCCGCAAATACCTTAATCGACCAAATTAAATCGACATTATCGCAAAATATAGCAATAACAATTGTCTCAAAAGTTAAAAGTGTGAAAGAATACGAAGCATTGGTCGATTCCATAACGGGTGCGGATTATTACCAAATTCACACAGAAAAGCCTTACCTCTTCTATCATGAATGCAATTTAACAGAAAATTCTTCCTTGATTTCCAAATTGATATTGATCTTGAATAAATCGATGGATTCAAGGATTTTAATCTCTATTTTAAATGATCCGAAATATCAAGACAATATCTTCATCATAGATTCTTCAGAAGGTCAAAATAATCCATACGATCTTGATTTCGTAAAGACTTTAATCGCGACGTCTCTGAATAGAAAGATAATGGTCTCCGGCGGAATAAACTCGAAAAACGTGGTGAATTTAAAGGCCATTCAAGGTATCTATGGAATCGATTTATCTTCAGGTCTTGAAAAAATCAAGGGTGAAAAGTCAATAGAATTGATGAAGGAGTTTTTTGAAAGAATCCGTTCAATCGGATTAATAAAATGAAAATCAACAAGAGACACGAAGGTGTACAAAAATGAATCAAAATTCAGAAAAAACAAATGAAAAAGGGAATGGATTTGAATCCTATGCGTTTCCGAATAGCGTTGGAAAATTCGGAGAATTCGGAGGTATGTTTGTTCCCGAAATTGTGATGCCTGCAGTTAACGAATTGAGAGACATCTACCCGAAACTCAGTCGTTCCAAAGAGTTCCAAGAGGAATTAGCATCGATTCTCAAAAATTATGCGGGCAGACCAACGGCACTGACCTTTGCGCCTAAGTTATCCAAAAAATATGGGTTCAAGGTCTATTTGAAGAGAGAAGATTTGCTTTACGGCGGCGCACATAAACTCAACAATACTTTGGGTCAAGCATTATTGGCAAAATTTTTGGGAAAAACCAAACTCATTGCCGAGACCGGCGCCGGTCAACACGGTTTCGCATCGGCTATTGCTGCCGCCTACTTCGGCATGGAATTGAAAGTGTTCATGGGTGAAGAAGATATAAAACGGCAACGGCATAACGTGTATCGAATCCAATTACTCGGGGCACAAATCGTTCCGGTTACATCGGGCTCGAAAACTCTAAAAGATGCAACGAATGAAGCAATCCGATATTGGGCATCCCATTTCACCGATACCCATTATCTTATAGGTTCGGTTATCGGGCCTCACCCATATCCCATGATGGTTCGAGATTTCCAAAGTGTTATTGGAAAAGAATTAAAAGAGCAAATCAAAACTGTTGAAGGCAGATATCCTAACGCGATAGTTGCTTGTGTTGGAGGAGGCAGCAATGCTATCGGTGCCTTTTACGAATTTATTAAAGAAAAAGCCGATTTATACGCAATCGAGGCCGCGGGAAAAGGTGCAGATACCCAAGAGAACGCAATCTCCTTAGGGAGCAATAAGAAGGGAATCCTCCACGGATCGCTGATGTATTTGATGCAAGATGAACAAGGCAATGTTCAGAATACCCATTCAATCAGCGCGGGCTTAGATTATCCGGGCGTTGGCCCCGAACATTGTCTTCTCAAAGACTTAGGCAGGCTTAGATTGGGCTCCGTAACCGATGATGAATGTATTGAAGCTTTTAAAGAACTTTGCACGCTTGAAGGAATCATTCCGGCACTCGAATCAAGCCACGCGCTTGGATTCCTCCCAAAATTGCAAAAAATGGGAATCTATGGCCAGAATGATATTGTGGTTATCAACCTTTCGGGATCGGGCAGTAAGGATCTCGATATCATAAGGAGTTTTTTGAAATTCGAAATATAATCAAAGGAGATAAAAATTATGACAACCAATTTGAAGAAAGCATTCACAAACGGCTCAATCAAAAATCTCGCGGATTATATTATTCATCTACAATATACAGAATTCTCGAGAGTATTTGTGCCGTTCCTCGTAGCGGGAGATCCCACACCGGAAGACTTCATTGCTATCGTGAAAAAAATCTTGCCGTACACCGACATTTTGGAACTAGGAATTCCGTTCTCGGATCCGGTGGCAGATGGCCCAACCATTCAAGAAGCAAATAAACGAGCCTTTGAAGCGGGCTTAAACCGAGATAAAGCACTCGTGCTAATCGAACGAATTCGAAGCATCACCGATAAACCCATTGTAGTGCTGACTTATGCCAATATCCTCGGTGTTGGAAGTTCCCTCGAGAATAATTTACGAAGATTTAAACAAGCGGGCATCGATGGACTTATTATCGCAGATGTTCCGCTTGAGGAAGCAGAACCTTATCAAAAATTGCTTCAGCAATACGATTTAGACCTAATCTCGCTGGTTACACCTCTCACCGATGACCAAAGACTCGAAAAAATCATTAAATTATGCTCAGGATATCTCTACTACGTTTCGGTACTCGGAATCACGGGCGCTCGCGACAATATACAGAAAGAATCCCTTGAAAAACTAAAAACCTTAAAAGAAAAAATTCATGGAAGAATTCCTCTGCTTGTCGGATTCGGAATCTCCAATGAAGAACAAGCAAAGGAATACATCGAATATGGTGCAGATGGCGTTATTGTCGGCTCCGCCATCATAAAAATCATAGAAGTATATCGAAAGAATCCGGAGTTAATGATAGAAAAAATTGAAGGGTTCTGCAAACAAATAAAATTAGCCATAAAGGCCAAAAAAAACAAATGAACGAATAAATCGCTCGAATCAAGAAAAACAAATCAAATTGAAAATACGCAATTGATCGATCGCAACAAAAAGAAAAGAGCAAAACGTTCAAACCAAGGAAAACAAAGGAATGAACAATTCATTCAAACCAAGAAAAACGAATGATTTAGTAAAAAAATCAATTCAAAAAACGCAACAACAAAAAAGAAGAAAAAAAGGTGAAGAAAATGGAATTCGACATCCAAATCAAAAAAATCGGGCAAGTGCAGAACATATTCTCGTTCTATAAGCATCTGTTAGAGAATCACAATGTGAAAAATAGTGTATTACTCGAATCCATCTCCGAAATCGAGCATAAACCGCTATTTTCCTTCATAGGTGCAGATCCCGATTTTATGGTATCGGTTACAAACGATACCCTCAAAATTGACAGAGTATCAAGCGAAAGAGGGGAAAAAATTAAAGATATTTTCGCTACCCTTTCCGCATCGAACAAAAAAGACCATGGCAATAAATTGCCCTTTGAAGACACGGTGCAATACCCAATCAAAGCACTCGACCAACTCAAAGAAATTTTCCCGATCCAAAGCACTCCCCTTCCGGAACTCTTTCCGCGAAATATTTTTTCGGGAGGCCTCATGGGATACATCGGCTACGACGCAGTCGCACCATGGGTAGGCTATAAACCGCAAACCCCCGAACAATTTCCTGATGTGCTGATGGGCTGCTATACCAAAGTCTTTGTATATTCTCATAATTCGAAAACGCTATATCTTGTGGACAATACTTTGGGCACTTTCAAACCCTTGGAAATACAAACCGATTATTTAAAGAATTATCAAGATGTGCCAGTTAAAACCTTCAAAAAGCCACAAATGGACACAACGAACTATCAATCAAATACATCTGAACAAGAATGGGACCGCATGATCGCAAGATGTAAAGAACACATCTTCGCGGGTGATATCATCCAAGCCGTGCTCTCAAGAAAAATGAGAATTCAAAGCGAAATTAGCTCTCTGAAAGTCTATGAAGCGTTGAGACAATTCAATCCCAGCCCATACATGTACTATCTCAACTATTCCGATATCGAAGGAGAACCCATAAACATCATCGGCTCATCACCGGAAGCCTTAATTACCATGAATCAAGGAATCGTCGAAACCGTTCCCATCGCCGGAACGAGAAGAAGGGGAAGAACACCGGAAGATGAACTCAAGATGGAACAAGAACTCTTGACATCGGAAAAAGAAACCGCAGAACATATCATGTTGGTAGACTTGGCACGCAACGATCTCGCCAAAGTCTGCTACCCGAATACCGTCGAAACCTACGAACTCATGAAAATTAAAAAATATCCGCACGTGATGCACATCGTGAGCAAAGTTCGAGGAAAATCCCCATTCGGCCCATTCGATATCCTAAAAAGTGCATTTCCAGCAGGCACGGTATCCGGCGCACCGAAACTCAAGGCTATGGAAATTATACAAAATCTCGAAAAAGAAAACAGAGGCCCATACGCAGGCGTTGTGGGATATGTCTCATTTGCCGGAAATTGCGACTTCGCCATTGCCATACGCACAATATTCAACAGAGGAAAAACATACATCACACAAGCGGGAGCGGGAATTGTCGCAGACTCGAAACCCCAAGAAGAATATCTCGAAACAAAAAATAAAATGCTTGGTACCGCATACGCAATAAATGCCGCTTTGGAGGACAACAATTAAAAAGGTGAATGAAAAATGGTCTTAGATGTATTAAGAGATACCGCCACTCGCTTGGTGGTCGAAAAAGAACAGAGAATTCTGTTCATCAATAACAAAGATAGCTTTGTCTATAATTTAGTCGACTACATCTGTAGGATCGCACCCCACTGCAAATTGAGGATCGTTGATAACTCAGAAAGCTTGCAATCCTACATCGATTTCAAACCGGACAAATTGTTTATCTCTCCAGGACCGGGCCATCCAAAATATGAAACGGGATCGGTCATACCAGCTATAAAATATTTCGCCGACAAAATCCCGATCTTCGGCATCTGCCTCGGACATCAAGCAATCACAGAAGCATTCGGCGAAGACCCAAAGACCGAATATGTGGGAAGAGCCAAAGTAGGCCCAAAACACGGAAAGGTCTCAAAGATTTACCATGATTCGGGCTCGGAAAGTGTAATCTTCTCGGGAATCCCAAATCCCGTCAATGTGATTAGATACCACTCGCTCGCCGCTAAAGCGGACATTCTACCCGAACCGCTTTCAATCTGCGCAATGGCAAACGATGGAACGATCATGGCATTGCGGCATAAAAAATACCCGATCTTTGGGGTTCAATTCCACCCGGAATCGATTATGATGGTTCCGCATGGCTTGAGAATGATTTACAATTTTCTGATTTTGTAATCACATTATTTATATTTTAATTTTTTTATTTCTTTTTGAACACTTAAAAAATTTTCAGCCGTGAGATCTATGAGAATACGAAACTTCAACGGGAAAAAGATGCGAGAAATCGGACAAATCATTCAATGGAAAGAATTTGAGGATGAGAACGCGTTTCTGAAGAAATATGTATATAAGTTTGTAAAAAAATTACCGAATTTTTATAAAAAAATGGATGTTGAAAAGCCGAATCCCGAAACCTTATACAACATCTTAATTAACTTTAAACCCTCCGCAGATAAATTAATTAAAATGGAAACTGGGCATCACCGAAATTTAGCAATTGCAGATTTAATAAGCGACGCGAATGAAATATATCCTACCGGTATACTCTATAAATGCGGCCCAAATGATTACGGAAGGTATGGATATAACACAAATTACCACGTATGTGAAATATTTATACAAATTGATAACAATGGGTATAAAAAATTAATTTATGTCGATTATTTCCGGAGCAGATATATTGATTGAAAAAAAAACGCATACCAACATTTATACGGGTTCAAAAAGAGACCTCTTCAAAAATCGGTAAATATCAACGGATATATAATATTCATTTCCATCGAAACAATGATTCCCTTTCGGAAATATTCGATAATTGCTCGCGGGCAATTTCAATTTCTCGATCGCCATTTCGGTATTTTTCCACGTCACCACGGGGTCATTCTTATTTGCTGCAAGAAATACACGCTTTTCATTCGGAATTTTTGTCTCGGAATAGGCTAATTTGACACCATCCGGATTGAACTTGTTTATACCGCTGAATTTTCGAAGCGACTCATCTGTTTTCGGGAATTTACAGCCAGAAAGGGTAAATAGTACCTTTTGGATAAATAACAGATGGTATCGCGTGTAATATAAATCGTATGGGCCGGAAAGCATAACACATGATCTCACATAGGGATGTTCATAGGCCGCATAAGCGGTTCTTGCAGCACCCATGCTCATTCCTACGACCGCTATTCGGGTATTATCCACATATGGAAGTGAAGCGACCATATCGATAAATTTAATTGCGTCATCAAATTGATCGAAATCGTTTTTATTACCTGGCGTGTTTCCTTGACCGCGGGCATCCATGGTAAAGTATAAAAATTTTTCAGAAAATGCCGTAGGTAAACAATACCGATCCATTTCGCGATGATGCGAGTTCCAGCCATGAAATCCGATAACGGCCGGTGTTTTTGAATTCTCAATGTCAATACCATCGGGGATATAAAGGTAAGCCGCTTGTGGTGTTCCGCCAATACCCTCAAACGGAATATTAGTCTTCCGAAAGCCCGTGTAATCCATATCATCCCAATTTGTTGCGATGATCCCCGTTTCCAAAATTGCGTTGATTCCGATATACCCAATCAATGAAATTAACCATAATGTAACGGCAATCCAAAAATATACTTCAGGTTCGGATGGAAACAGAATCAAATAAGCCAATATACCGACGAACGGTAAAAAGAACAAGAATCGAACGGATAACACTGACCTTTTGAAAAATTTTTTCGGATAAAAGTCAATGAGTTGATTTTTTTCCATGAAATAAGTTAGCTTCAATGGAATTTCAATTCTTCGGCTACGGAGTGGAGAAAAATCCCGTATATATACAAAAGGCGAGATACGGGATCTTTATAGATTTTTCGAGGGTTTACAAACATATAGGAAAATAAATCGAAAAACTAAAAACCCAAAAAT
>CAZUTM010000183.1:0-9088 GCA_964623665.1 uncultured archaeon | reverse complement strand
CTGTTTAGCACGTGAATATTCTTTGGGAATGCCCATTTCCCTTATTTTTTTATGTTTAAACACAAAATCAAGATGACAATCTCATCATTTTAAAAGATAAACGCTAAAAACGGATTCGGATTAATGTAGATATGGAGAAGAATGAAATTAAACAGCAAAACTCATCAATTTATGAAAATGCAATCGAAACCGAAGATCAAACACATAATCAAGACACGAATTTAAAAGCAGCAGAAAATAGAAAAAGAAAAAATACGAGAAGAAGAAGAATTGAAACTACGATGTTGATAGGGGGATCCGTGTATGCATTGTTCGTTATGTTGTTATCCGCCCTTCTATTTTATTTATTTCAACAACCGTTCACGATCTTTTCACATTGGTTTTCAAATATGGGTGTCGGGCTCACCGGATGGTCATTCAATCAGGGTTTGCAAGGCACTGCTGTGTTCTATACTATCATGGTATTGATTATTTCATTCCGAATGGTAAAAGCGAAGAAAGCCACCCAAATCCTTATAGCCATCGGAAATTGCTTTGGCGTAATAGCCATTACCGGAATTTTCATTTTAACAATAAATACGATGCAAAGCAATCAAGGCTTGCACGATATCGGTGCATATATGTATTTCGTTGCGACTCCTTTTTACTGTTCATTCATCACGGCAGCGTTCGCGGTCGAAGGAAAATTATCGGCTATTCATTTGATTACCACGATTTTGTTAGTCATTTCAAGCATCTCGATGGCACCATTAATGGCTGTTATTGCGCAGAATTTGGGGATTGCATCCTCGGATGCATTGGGAAGCATGGATCCGAGCTTCGGGATTGCACGGGCATTTGAATGGCTTTCCGTACTCTTGTTCTTCATTTGGATCTTTGAAACGGGCTTTCTGTATCGATCATTCTTAAAAACCCAAGAAAGGAACGCAGAACGAGAATTGAAAGAAGGAAGCGCGCATAAAGAAGAGAGAACACAGAATCAACAATGGCAACAAGCGAAAGAGCCATGAGAACAGAAAGAATACAACACAGAAAGAGAAAAAAGAAGATAATCTCCATTAAAAAAAATTGAAAGAATTAGTGAGAGTTTCCGCAGAATATATTGCTCGGTTTTGCGGATGGGATCTTTTTTCAGCATTTTATAAGCGATTTCGTTACATATAAACATAAAAAATTTCAGCGGGCAAAAGGACATTCCCAAAGAATATCCACGCTCTGCACGGAACGTGGATAAACCCGTGAACGGAAATTTTTTTTCGGATTTTTTTTATGTCAACAGAAGACTGGTGGAAAACCCGATCGAATAAAAAAAAGAAATTCCGCTAAAATATCAATACGGAAAATACAATTAAAAAAAAGAGAATCACAATATACTTATAAAAGCGAAAATGTTGAGTTTGGATAAAGGAAAGTTTTCGTAATTTATCGTATTCTATCGACATGTCTGTTATTTTCACATTTCGATTTTTATGGAATGCAACCCGTTCTGTATAGAAAAGGGTTCCCGCTTCACCGCCGTAATATTCATATACTAAGCTATGTTCGGTCGGATATAATTTTTTAGGAGTTCGGCCTTTTCCCACGAATGTTTTCATCCACAATGAATCATTCTTCTCGAAAATCGTATATTCAACCCCATCGGTCACCAACCTCGTATTTGATAGCCATCCGGGGTATCCGCCATAGGTTCCTATCATCTTTCTCCAAAAAAATCTATCGGGTTCTCTTGATTCCATCTCGGGTTTTGGATCTTGAAGATTATTTAGTAATTTGAACGCGCGATTGCGAATGCGATGCGTGACCCGATTATGAAGGCCCTCGGACAGATTGGAAACGACAACCATGCCAGTTCCATCTTCGGGACAGAAAAACAGCGCGGAAGTAAATCCTGATGTGCCCCCGGTATGCGCAATATAGCGCTTTCCGTTGGCAAAATAGAGCCAATAAATCAGCCCGAGCGAAACGCGCTCCTCGATTCCGGGATGCGAAGAGTAATGGGTTCTCCACATCAATTCGAATGTTTCCCGCTTCAACAGTCTTCCGCCATTATGTTCACCAAATCGACCCAAACACTGCAGAAATTTGCACATATCAGGAATCGTTGAATATAACCCGCCGCTGGGTGAAATCACATTCACCCAATATTTCGCGGGTTTCCATTGCCCTTTTCTCTTTAAATATTTGTATCCGATAGCCTCTGTATTCCGAACCTTTTCTTCCAGTATAAAACTAGAAGCACTCATGCCGAGCGGCTTAAAAATATGTTCGGCGATATATTCATGAAAGGCCATACCGGAAAACAGTTCTACCAAATAGCCCAAGATGGAAATCGCGATATTCGAATAATGGAATTTTAATCCCGGTTTGCATGGCACCGTCAACGGAAGATCGTGGAGTGTACGCAAAGGAGGAACGGGTTCGTTTTCAAAAACCAAAAGTCCGAATCCGTGTTTGAATGCATCGCGGCCTTTTCTTAATTCTCCAATTCCTGAGGTGTGAGTCATGATATGCCGAAACGTGACCTCCGGATCGCCCTTTTTAACGAGAATATTCCTTTTAGGAAGATAATTGTTCACGGGGTCATCCAACCCAAATTTCCCTTGCTCGTAAAACTGCATTATCGCAATGCACGTAAATAATTTCGAAATTGAAGCGAATTTAAACACCGTAGTATCATTCATAGGCTTTTTCTGTTGGAGATCCGCGAATCCAAGGTAGCCTTTCCAAACTATATCATTATTGCTCAAAAGGGCTCCGGCAATTCCCGGATTGTGAGATGCTTCGAATTCCACTTTTAGAATTTGCTCGAAGGCTTTGATTGCGATTTCGTCCATCTCGTTTTCAAAATAAAAAAGATTTTTTTACATAAAACCCTTTCGCAATTATAAATTCAGCGAATGCAAATAATTCGCGGATATTCTTGGAAATGGTGAATCAAGCGATGGTTTCATTTGAAGATATTAAAAATGCTTATGTTAGAATCGGATCTGCGGTCAATCGAACTCCCGTTATGACTTCACGAACATTGAACGAAAGAACGGGGGCCGAAATTTATTTAAAGTGCGAAAATTTCCAACGAATCGGGGCCTTCAAATTCCGAGGCGCATACAATGCACTCTCGAAACTCAGCGAAGAACAACGAAAAAAAGGCGTTATCACCCATTCCTCCGGCAACCACGCCCAAGCCGTCGCTTTGGCGGGAAAATTACTCGGAATTAAAACCGTGATCGTTATGCCCGACGTATCTCCGCAAGTTAAAGTCAATGCGACCAAAGGATATGGTGCCGAAGTGGTATTCTGCACCGCCGATGTGAAGTCGAGGGCTGAAACGACCAATAAATTAATCGAAAAGCACGGCTTCACAATGGTTCATCCTTACGATAATGATGATGTGATTGAAGGTCAAGGCACCGCATGTTTGGAATTACTTCAAGATCATCCCGACATCGAAATAGTGATCGCACCGGTCGGAGGAGGCGGGCTGTTAAGCGGAACAAGCATCGCCGCCAAAGGATTCAATCCAGAAATTATAATCTATGCCGCAGAACCAGAGAAAGTTAATGATGCCTTCCGATCTTTTAAAACGGGCAGCATCCAAACCAACGAAATTGCTAAAAGCATTGCAGATGGATTGCTTACAAACCTCAGTGAACGTACTTTCGCATATATTAAAAAGAATGTCCAAGATATCATTACGGTTTCAGAATCGGAAATCATCGATGCGATGCAATTCCTTTGGGAGCGCATGAAAATCATCGCTGAACCATCGGGCGCGGTCTCGGTCGCTGCCATCTTATCCGGAAAGATCGATTTGAAAGGAAAGAAAGTTGGTGCAATTATCAGCGGTGGAAACGTGGATATTGAGTCATTTTTCACCGATTTGCGTAAAAAAATCAATTGAACATTCTCGGTTATGTTAAACGGCAATGCTTTCATGAATTTGCTTTCGCTACATAGTTTTACGCGGCTTCTTTTTTCACGAAACATAAAAAAAAATTCAAAAGGAAAATCCCGTGAACATAATAATCCATGTCCCGTATAGAACGTGGATATTCTTTGGGAATACCTCTTTCCCTTTTTATTTTTTTATGTTTTTTATAGCCGATAGCTTGTTTTTTTTTCGATGACTCTTTTTGAAAACGTTGAAAAAAAAGAGTGAATTATATTGTGTTTAAGCACTGTTCAGCTTGTATTTTATGAATCCGCGGTACCGATCATACCATCTATAGATAGTATTCGGGTCCGGTGTCGTGCTTCTGTCAATATTTTTGGTCGCGGATAATGCTTTCCAGCATCCAAACGCAAATCCGCCTAAACAAATCAGCAGCGCACCAATTCCAAGCGGAAGATAGAAAAGCATTCCAATAACCGAGCCGATAATTCCTAATGCTAAATAGATAATGGAAATAATCAGAGTAGTCTTTTTCACACGCTCCGCAATCTGTTCTTTATCAATTTCTACCTTTGAAATGTTCGGTTCATTTAACCAAACCGGAGTAGGCATGAACCATCTGAACGGTCCAACCGAATCTTCTCGCAATTGCACGCGATACTCCACCGGCCGTTCCATTGGCTTTAAGCGATTCCCTTCGGGCACCAACACGGCTGATGCAAATTTAAAATCATTTAGATAAAGATTGGCAGCAAAATTGGCCGCTTTGATTTTATCAGACTCTGTGTAATCCAAATACCCGAATTCAGTGCATTTTTTCCATGCATTAGCATCGAGGAGTACCATTGTGAAGATATTTTTCGAAATTTCAATAAATTCCGCATGAAACTTCAATAAACAATTCCAACAATGAACAGCCGTATAATTACCGAGAAGCGCATATCTCTTTTCGATGGAGTTGCCCCATTTTGTGTAATAAGTATCGATAAATTCCGGGTATGGGTTTGTTATTACGGGTTTATACTCGGACATATAAAAAAGATTCCACCCATTCATGAGCAAAGGTATAGATGCAATAAAGATAAAAGGCGAAACCAATTGGACGAATGGAATGAATCCCATGATAATGGCCAAAATAAAAATCACCATTCCAACTGTGATTTTCGATTTCGCTTCAACTTTGATTTTTGAAGAATTGTCTTCAACAGGCCGCTTGGTAGAGGCAAAGGTATAGTACGGAAATTCCTTATCCGGAATCCAATACGAATGCGTGCTGCATAACGAAGTCTTGCAGTGGTGACAAACATATACCGCAGGGCCTTTGCAACCCTCTTGGGAATCATATTCGTCGTTCATTTTTATAGATTTCAAATCTCCTTTAGAGCAGGGGAATTTCTTCATCATTTCAATCAGGACCTCTGATCGGCTTCTTATTTTCGAATATTTTTCAGATGCCCCAATAGCTGGAGTAGCCGCATTTGCTACATTTTCACTTCTTGTTTCCAATTTCTCTTTCACTTCATTAATTTTCTGTGAAATACTTGATGCCAATGAATCTGCTGTTGAAGAGGATTTGCTTTCGGATTGATTCATTTGATTTTGTTCAATATTATCAATCGCGCTCAAAGAAACCGGTTTTCCGTCGGCATATTTATTTAAAAAATCCACAGTTTTTCCATATTCCCTTGTTTTAAATATATATAATATAAAAGCTTGCCAACCCAAGAGCAAGAGTATCGCAATACCCAATATCACTAACCCGAGAAGGAAATAAACAAGATAAAACACTGCCAATCCAATGAGCATGATAGCTAAACCAATATAGAAGATTACCAATGAAATTTTACGCAATAAATCATGGCGATTGTATCGCTGAAGCGCTCGATTGATTAAACCTTCTTCAATGTTCATCTTTTGCAATCTTTTCTTAAAATGCTTATTTAACAATTTCATTTTATTTTGCCTCCTTGATTTTCTTTGAGATTTCGTTATTATTTTCAAGTTGGTTTAGGATTTCCTCATAATCCGATTTGATTTTATCCATGTTTATTTCTACGGTTTCGAGGAACGATGGTACGGAGTTTAATTTTCTGGCCATGTTTGAAAGGGCTGAAAGTTCGGAATATTCACCATCTTTTGTGGCACCGGGCAGAAATATACCATTGGTCGTGTCGACACCACCGGGATTCCATACCGCATCTTTTCCTTCACCCATGACAGGGAATCCAGCTGGAGTTGTATAGATAAATTTATCCAAAACAAGCGGAACATCTGCATATTCACCACGAATTTCAACCTTGATTTTGTCAATCTTTCGTACAACACTCCACAGACATTGAAATTCATAGACCACGGTCTCTCCGGGCTGAATCCTGGGCCGTTCTTGCCAAATCAATGTGTCCGATTCATTATCAAAGAATGCATCCAATTTACTTGGGCCGACCACCCTAAGATTCGAGGGCAAATACAGTTCGGGGTATTTCTCCGGGAATTTAACTTTAACTTCGATGTTTTTCAATCCGGATTTAAAGATTTGTTGTATGGTCGAGTTGGTAATATGTATTTTTATCGTTG
The DNA here is from genome assembly GCA_964623665.1 of uncultured archaeon. GTDB lineage: Archaea > Asgardarchaeota > Lokiarchaeia > Sigyniarchaeales > Promethearchaeaceae > CAZUTM01. The sequence goes on along the minus strand of CAZUTM010000183.1, from coordinate 2,622 downwards.
CAAGCGCTGTATTTGTCAAAATCGAAGGGTAGAACCCAACAAAGTCTGCTGTTATTCCGCCGACAAATTTCGCGCCCAACATCTCTTTAATTTTAGCATTTTCAAGGGTATTTTCCATATTAAATTTCTTAAAGATTTCCGGATTCTCCTTTTCATACGCGGAAAGGGTTTTCAAGAAACTCATTATCGGATTTTCAACTTCTGCTTTTAAAGAAATTGGGTACTCCCAACGAAAATTCTCCTCCTTAACGAAAAGCTCGTGTTTGATAAGCGGATCCTCGGTAATTTTGTCTTTAATAACATCCAAACCCACTTCAACCTTATTCGAGTTGAAATTCGCTTTTCCTTCGATATAATCCTTAAGGGGTACCGAAGATAGAATCGAGATGACATTTCCCATCTCTTGGTTTTCGATATTGAGACCGGTACTTGCAATAATTAGGTTTCCAAAATCAATTTTTGCATCCGCACTTTTCGAAGAAATTTGAAGATATCTTGGGTTTTCAGGGCTTGGTTTCAACAATTTTGAAGGAATCAAGAACAATTCACGAGCGCCATCGGGCATTGCGTTGATATTCGGTGTTTTGATTGTCAGCATCGAAAACATCTTATCACTCTGCTGAATTTCGTTATCAATTTCAATGGTTATATCATTCCTTTGCTGGAATCGCAAATCGAATTGATTTGGTTGAAAGAACACCCCTGTGAGATTGTTCACACTTAAAATATTTGTTCCATTATTGCCCATGAACGGGATTTCTTTTATTTGCATCTCCTCCTTGGATTGATTAACTGGGATTTTAATATATTGCGGAGCACCCGTTTTTCCAACTTCAAATCCTTTTGTCTCGAATTTTCTTTTCGGAAGTTTTTCGATAAGAGGTTCGGTACCATTTACTATTTGAGGTTCTTCCGAGCTTTTTGCCCAACTGGGTAATTCCTCGACATCATCATTCGAACTTTCGATTTGCACATTTGATAAGTCCGCTTTGCAATTCGAGCATTGTTCGCGATCAAAATTCAACGCACCGCACACCTTGCATCTTTTCTTCATTGCGTTTTCTCCTTTTCATTTTATATTCGTTTGTACATTTGTTGGTTTTAATTTCATTTTGCAAAAAAAAAAATTACTCCTTTTTATACCGAATAGAGATGGGTTGAACACTTCTACCTTCCATATCGGTAATAATCTTTTGAGATTTCACAGAAATCGGCTTAGGCATAGATATAAGAATTTCTTTTGAAAGCGCATTCTTTATAATCGAACCGATTGACTGCGATTGAATATTCGAATTACTATAATTCCTTTGGTTTGAATTCATGAAAGAGGGTTCCGGTCGCTTCAATTGATTTTTTTTCACCACAACAACTAAGCCGGTAACAAGGGCGATCATTATTCCAGCAATTACCACCGGCATAATCCAATCTGTACTCATGGATATTTCAAATTCATCTGAGAAGAAAGAATTCTTCACCAGATTCATTTGCATAATTTGAATTTTCGCAATTCCAAGATCGGCCGATTCGGGTATGGAGAAGGAATAACTTCCTCCAAACGAATAGGAATATTCGTTTGAGCTGATTGTAATATTTTGATTGCCCGTGATTAAATAGATTGCCACACGTTGATTCGAGGCGCCCTCCCATTCCACAGTTACATAATCGCCTCTTGAAACAGTTTGTTCAATTTGTATATTGCGAATGGGATCACATGGCGTGAAATCTACTCCATCAAGCAATCCATAATCACCGTTATACGTTTGGTTATAGACAAAATAATAATATGTTGCAACCGATTGAGTTACAGCATGCTTTGAGTATTCCCAAACACTACCGCTTTTGATATGACTAACAATTTCATCACCTTCGATGAGTAAAAATTGACCACCGCTTCCACGCTTAAGCCACCACCACGAGAGTACACCCGGCACTGAAATCATTGTATAAAGAGTGCTCATGTTCCCCACACCTGGTTGAGCCTTTAATGATTTCAGACCCACTTTGGAATCGAATGATTCGCTCCAAGTATTCTGTTCAACATATTCAAAATTGAGCGTCGTATCTAAGATATCATTTATTTCAAGCCCGGTTGAAACTCTGAGCATGTCGACCCAACCAGCATCAGAGCCCACACTATCACTGTTGTCCTTCGAATATTCCCACTGGAGAAGATATGCTCTATTTTCTTGCAAATTGAACGTTTCTTGTTTCCACTCAATAGATCCGGAAATATTTGCGAGAGTTACTCCATTTACTTTGAACTTCAAAAGGTCGAAGTATGCTTCGGAAGATACCTTCCAAAAAAAGCTTATTTGAACCGGCCCATTAACAGTGAGATTAAAAGCACTTAATTGGTTATGCGTGATTGCACCACTACGAACAGAACTCCCACCGAAATATGAAACAGCAGATGTAACGAACCAGTTAGCCGCACCCGAATGCGTAAACGAATAGGGGGGGCCATCGAGTGCATCAGAAAATGCATCCGAAGCGATCGGGGTGTTGAAATCTTCTCTATTGTTGACAATTTTATAGTCATTATTGCCCATTTGTATTTGTATAAGGAAGCCCATGTAAGAAATGTTGAACAACAGAATCATGGAAAGAATGCTGTAAATTTTT
>CAZUTM010000182.1:0-9133 GCA_964623665.1 uncultured archaeon | reverse complement strand
ATGGATTCCCATCTGTTCTTTTTGTTTCTTCTTATTATACTCTTTTCTCCATGCTTTAAATTGTTTAGTCAATTTTCCATGCCACACAGCGTTTTTTCCGGTATCACTCTCGAATATTTTTTGTAGATTCGGTTCCATTGGTTGAATTTCAAAAGATGGCTCCGCATCAGAATTGTGGTGAAGGTCTGTCATAACCATCGTTTTATTAAATCGAAATAAAGCAATATAAATCCCCCTCGATTGAATGGAATCATGAATTTTGAGTTTAAAAAGAAAAATGATGGATCTGTTGAAAAAATAACGATGGGAAACTATCATGATCTCTACCCTCGGGCATATATTCAACAAATTCTCATCAATCACAAAAGAAATTGGTATATACGGAGACTACTCCAGAAGATTTAATAATACATTTCAGCTATTTAAACACGAGAGTAATGAAAAAGATTCACCCGTTATGTATGCTTTTTATTATACTCGTGGTAATCGCTGGAGGCGCAATTCTCGTGTTATCTACCATGCCAACGACATATGTTGATGAAGAAATAAAAATTGCACCAAATCAATGCTACTTGTATAATATTACAAATTCCCAAGGAGAATATTTCCCGCGGGAAATTGAAATTCAATTTCACATAACAAGTAATGGCACATTTCATGCTATTGTGAGTTGGAGTTATCAAGCCAAAAATGGGGGACCCACTTGCGATCTCCCGGTTTGTTCTGCGCCTTCGGGTTGTACATTAGCAACTTGGAATTCAATGCAGACTTTAGATAAAAGTGTGATCCCGACTGAACGAGCTTATGTGTTTTTGCATATTCAGAATGCTGCTGGAAACACCATTCAGGTGCAAGTGAAAATTTCCTACCGCGGAGGAAATGTTAACGCAAATCAGATTCTGTTAGTGGTAGGGATCTTGGCGCTCGTTGGAATAATCTTTGCTTGGATAATGCAAATTGGAAAGGGCGGTAAATCCAAAAAAACGTTTGAACAAGCAAGAGAAGAGAGTGATAAAACAGCAGATAAAATTGCCGATAAGACCCGAAGAGATGCCGAATACCGACGGCAAACGCTCGGAACCAAATGGAAAGGGGTAAAATAATACTCGTTGAAAAAGCCCCGTTTCGCTTGCTTGATTTTTTTTAAAAATACACATAAAAAAAAGAAAACAAGATTGTTCCCGTTGAATATCCATGCTTTAGAAAAGGCGCGGGTAAATGAATTTTTCCATTCGTTTTTAACGCTATAGGGTTGTTAGATTACAATCTGCGCTTCTTGCGTTCCGGATTTCGAGAAATAAGCGGAATACGGTATTCCATCGATGATTATTTCGTATTGGCCATAAAATCCATTAAAATTGATGGGTTCCGTTGTCGCTTTAATAATTGTGCCGGTGGAATTCCACTGATTTTTAATCAAATCTTTCAGTACAAGATAAGATTGCTTTGGGCTTAAGTCATTATTGAGGAGTCCATATTTCGGATCTTTTTGAATGTTTTTTCCATCTTCGAATCCCCACCAGCTGATGGCGGAGACTGCGGGATGCGAGAAACACATGGTGTAAAAGCGCTTTGCATATTCGGCTTGATGGGCTTCCGACCATAATCCTTTTTTCCACGAATTTGTGATGGCAACCGGCAAAGATGTTGCAAAGAATTCGGTGATATGAATTTGTTTATTGAGCTTTGAGAATCCTTGCAAGGTATTATACACTTCATAGGTGGGTACCCAATCGGTATCCATTGCATGACTCTGCATGCCGATTGCATCGTATGGTGTTCCCATTTTGTTCAATTCTGATAAAAAACGGTAAGTATCACCATATCCGAAATCGTGGCCCATCATGCCATAGTCGTTGAACACAAAAGTCCCTGTTGGATGCACTTCTCGAGCCCATCGAAAGCATTTATCAGCAAACTCTTGAGTGTTAAGCGATCCAAAAGGGGGTCGATGCACAAATTCGTTTGTGATGTCCCAAACGCTGATATTCTCTTTGTATTTATTCAACACGCTTTGAATCCGTGTTTTAAAAATGGACTCGATTTGATCCGACCCCATCCGGTTAATGTCGCCAAGCCATTCGGGAACTCCGGCCGGATGATTCCAAACCAAGGTATGCCCTTTCACAGTTATGTTTTTGGAATGCAAATACTCAATCGATGCATTGACTCGACCTTCGATAGTAAAATTTTCTGTGGAAGCCCATGAATCGTAATAGAAAGGTAGCATTGCAAAATTGAATACATCGGAAAACATCTCGGCATATTTCATATTGGTTGCGTTATCGGGAAATTCATTGAAATGGAAGAACATGGCTCCGAATAAAAACTCATGCTTCACCAAACGGAAGGTGATTTCTTTATCGACAACAGGAGTTCCGTTGGTATATATTATTTGAATTGAAAAATCTCCTTTTCTGATCCGTGGTATCCTTTCTAACGCTTCGTTATAATAACGTTCATCGAGTAATCGGCCGGGTTCATTGGGAACAAAAGGCGATACTAAAAGAAACCCGAATGAAGAGACTAAAATAATTAAGATGCATACTCCGGCCTTGAAATATTTTTTTTCGTTGATGATCAAGTGTGATTTCGATTCCATATTTTTTGTGTTTTCCATTTAAAAGCCTCCTATGCAAATTGAGCCGCCAAGCGATCGATTATTTGGGCAGCAATTAAAATTAAGATAATCAAACTAAGCATTTTCACCATAATGGGAAGAATGGCAACTTTTTTCGGCAGTTTGAGATAATAAATATTCACTAAATATTCGAACCGATTCTTTATCACTATAAAAAAACAGATCCCAATTAATTGTATAAGGACCGGAATGGTTAAATCGAAGACCGGAAAGACCACCTTTGCGTAATTGAATTTTTCAAAGAAATAAATCCATAGAATCAACCATACATTTAAAAGACCTATATGGGTTAAGGAAAATGATTGAATAAATACATATTCCGAATACCTCGGGAGATTATGATGTTCAGCGGTTTCAAGGCGCTTTTGGCGATTACTATATCGAAGAAAAATGCGGAACCAGATTCCGAGATAAATATAATGATTTAATCCGCTCACGAAGAAATATACTCCGCATACACCCCAAATCATAAAATTTGGATTGGCGGGCATTAGTACAAACAAATTTGGCCCCGAAGTTATCGAACCTTCAATCCAAAATACTTCCGGATAAAAAAAATAAAATATTACCACAAAACCCGTAAATAGCCCGATGAATTGCACCAAAAGATGTCCAAAGCGATCGGCCATTTCATCGCGTATTTTAAAAATCTCTAGTGTTTTTTTTGGTTGTATTGAGAATGCGCCGATAAGTGTGATATATGATTCCAATTTCATAAAGTAATTAATATCTAATTGTTAATAATTTTATTTCATCCCGATAATTAACGCGGAAACTCCGGTTTCCTGTTATTTCATCGAAAAAAATTTTGCTCTTAATATAATCGGTCATACTTGCGAATATTAATGATTTTTAGATTTTGCATAAAAATCCTAATTCAACTTATCCTCGCGGAGCATATTTGGTAATCATTCAAAAAGAAATAGGTAATTTTGCTAATGTTTTTGTCAATATTTTTTTATCGAGGAATTGATCCGAGTTCGCCATTCGGTAACAATTCACTTTATTCCAACACTCGAAGATATAGAAATAATTTCTCTCGGAGGAGAATATCTTTATATTTGGATAGAATTGATTCTACACATAATTAGGTGTTATAAACAATGAAAAATACGCGCGCTCTCGCATTGTTTCTCATGGCGATAGTCTCTACCGCATCTCCAACGGTGTATCAATTGGGAATTCAACCTCGTGTTGATGGTGCCAGTTGTACGATTTCGGTTCAGTTTCTAGAGTTGGATGAAGAGTTAACCCAACAATATACAGCGGTATTCAACGCCTATCTGACCATAGAGAATCCTTCGGATATAGATGTGACTTTATCGCGCTTGAACCTCGATGTGTATCACCACAGTCAATTGGTTGGTCGTCCTCGGCTGATCGGAACATTAAATACGACTACGGAGTACCAAATTCCGGCAAAATCCGCTATTTATACTCGTCGTGGTGAACAAGGTCTTGAAACACAAAATCCGTATAACCCGAAGCAACAAGTTGTGGCCAAACTTTCATTCAAAGAAGATGAAGCCAAAGGTAGTGCCACGAGTGAAGCTATTGGAGAACTTATTCAAAAAGGGTTTATTTCGGTCGATCTTCGTGGGAAAGCGCTAGTCGGTCCATTCGAATTCGATTATAAGAAATCGGAAACCTTTAAAATTAATTTTTGGGATCCGAATTTTGTTGTCCTTGATATTTTTAATTATTATTCTGACCCTAATAAAGATAAAACACCCCAATTCATTACCAATACCTCGAGTCCGAGCTACACCACCGACTATGCAATCGTTGTAGTTCGTGCCTTGATGCATAATCCGAGCGGTGTTCCAATTACCCTAAATAACTATACCTTCGATCTTTATACACGGGCTGGAGAAAGTATAGGTGCAAGAAAGGTTGCAAGCGGGATTTCAATTGATGAACTTGCAAATAATGGATATGATGTCGATTATTTGGATAAATCAAAAAGGCGTTCCATTAAAGATACGTTTTTGAATGGTTCGATTCAAATACCGCTAAGTAAAAATCCGAATATTTGGTCGGAGGTATTCTTGGCGTTTAATTTTACAGACCCGGTCTATTGGAATGCACCGAACAATCCTAATGCAACCACTCGTGCAAATATGCATTGGTTTTTGAGCCGTTTATTCAACGATAAGGTTATCGACAATATTTATTTCAAAGGGGAAACGTCATTAACTATTGGGTGGAACACACAAACAGTAGGCGGCGGTACATCATATCGGGGAATTAAAGTCGAAATAGGAGACATTCGAGGCGGTCCGGAAAGACCCCCTTTCATAATTCCAAATGTGAAATTGCATCAATTGGGGTATTCCGAATATGATAAAACGACATCTCCAAAAGCCCTTAAGGAATTTCTCTCTGTTGGAAATCTTGAAGTCTCAAAGCTGACAATTAACCGGGAACAATCTACAATAGATGTTGAGATGAATGCAAGCTTAAAACTCATTAATCCATATCGATTAGATTTTAATATCACCAATCTTACCACCGATTATTTCAGAACCAACTTAGATGGAAGTTACAATGAAAGCCAGATCATCGATTTTGCAAGCGGGACTATTGGTTCCACAAGTTCATTAATCATTAACCGGACGAAAGCAATCAACGCAACCGCTTCCGCTGGTGACCCGGATTTTATGATATTTGAGACCGGAGTCAGTTATGTCCCTCACAAAATCTATCTTTCATATAATACTACAGATTATATGGCAAGCGGAATTGCAAGTTTGTTCAAAGATCTGGGTTTAGATCCCCTTAAACTTAATTTGACAAATATCTTTTGGTTGTTGGGACCTGAAGGTCTTGGAAAGAATTATACCTATGATCCATTAGATATTATTGAGTATTTAATCAAAGAAGGTATAGATCCGATACAAATCTTAAAAACCGTGAACACGACCAAATTATACAATTATGGGGATTACGCTTGGTATCCGTTGAAGGCATCGAATTTCGGGACGAATTTTAATCAAGCACACACAAATCGCTTTATACCAAATAAAGATCTTTATGTGCTGCCGAATACCGTTCAAACCGGAGGCGTATTGTACCGACCCGCATCTTATTTAAATTATCGATGGGATATCGATTATTCAAACGGATTCACAGAACCGAATGAATATGACGTGGTTCGACATCGACAACAAGATGGAGAATGGGTGTGGGAACCCTCATTCTATGGAGGTGCAACTGCAGATCCTCATCATATTTATTTCAATGGCCTAATTACGGATAATCTTCCCACAAGTTATGGACAAACACAATTGGATTTAACGTGGTTGCCTCCAAGAAGCATGGTGAATTGGAGAATTTACACCGAATATGAACAACAACCCAAGCCATATTGGGGCTTCAATTATGATATTGTGGGTGGAAAACGTGGATGGTATTTGGTGCATCCGAAAATTGATAAAGATATAATGTTGAAGCAAAATTTTACCATCGATACCAATAAAATAAAATCTCCGGAAGATATCGACTCAGCATGGTTATCTGTGAATTATCAAGTTCCGAGCGACAATGTTCAAATTTCTCATATTAATCAACTAAAACTCGGAATCGGATACTGGAATAGTACGCTTTCAAAATATGTTTATGAAGCATATAAATCCCCCGCACTTAACGATGACAATCGGGTTATTCGGCCTTCCGACTTGATGGAAGCGGATGGAAACCGATTATTTGCAAACTTCCCTGATTTTGGGTATTATGTTGATGATCCACAATTTGAGTATTCAAACTCGAGAGAATGGAAGGTATTCCGCGTAAATGTGACAAGATATTTGAGAGACGCCTATAGAAGATATCTTGCAACCGGCAATGCTTCATTATTACGAATGGAAGTTGCAGTGTCCGTCCGAACCGGCGGCTCTGATGTACGCACTATCAATATCGATGATGTCGTGCTTCAAGTCAATCATATTCAGAGAATCTCTGGTCAGTTCAGATTCAGCGATTTAATGAGTTATCTCGAAAAAAATGCTGGGCAAGCAGAAGGAAGTTTCTTTAATCTTTTAAACAATTTAGAGTTTAATGCAACCGAATTAGTTGGATTTGCAGAATCAACACTTGGAATTCGACCCTCGGGTTCATATTCTCCATCTCATTTGATTCGATACTTTACATCTTCCGACTTTTCGTTAACCCGAATGATGTCCATTTTGAACGATTTAGAAAAAGCAAAACAAACGAACTCGCCTCAAAATTTCAACTTTCTGAGTTTAATGAATAACACCAGATATACCATAGGAAAGGCTGGGGAGAACACATTATCCACTCAATATGGGCCAAGAAAATTATTGAATACGGATGAGAGTTGGACCGTTGAAGATCCTTATTACATGAGTAAGGAAATTCTTGACACATTAAAGTACAGAATGTTCTACAATGAGAATGGATATCCGATCACCTTGGATCCAAAATTCCCGCAATCCGGTAAAGAATTGTGGATTATGCTTGAAAATTATGGAGTTACATTGCCATGGTTGGTTGTTTATTTACGAAATAAAGGTTGGAGTGAAGATGATATTTTTGATGCATTTGAAGCGATCGGATTATTTAGTGAAACAAAAGTTAATATCCCACCAACATCAAATGAACGTTCCTTTGGAGTATTAAAATATAATGCAAGAGTGTATGCGCGAGCAAGTGCCAATATTATATTTAATTTCTACCTTCAAAGCATCGATCAGTCCAACGAATCATTCTGGGTGCTTTTGGGTAGAGGAATTCAACCCGCTTATGAGTATTTATATTCGTATCTTGCAGCAGCCTCTTCAAGTATGCCCGATTACTTAACCGGGATAAGTGGCGCTACAACCAGCGGGTTCTATCCTGCAACATGGCAAATGTCTACCCAACCATTGCTGGATCAAAAGGGTATAATTCCTGATGGAAGAAGAACACAATTTAGTATTTCTGGTGGAGGTGTGATAAACCATGAAGTTCAAATTACGCCTCATGCTTACCGCTTAGCGTATTGGATGTATGGCCTAACTGGAAGCCCAATCGCAAAGGTTAATATAAATTCGTATTCGAATCCATATCTCGATTTTACCGGGTATTCACGAGGTCTAAATGAAGAAGGATCAAAAACATTGGCGAACTTTCTGAGATTAAACTTCCAATGTCAAGATCAAACATTAATACGATATCCGGGTGACTCATTATCTCTATTTCAGTTCTTAGATGATTATATGTTCGGAGACACGCAATATGGAAGCGGATGGGCGATTCATGACTATAGTTCTTATGTCATGTTAAACAATTTCAACGTGCTGGCAACTGATTTCTTTGAACTTGGCATGGGATATGATAGACGAACCGGAACTTTTGATCTCAATGGAAACGGAAAAGCGGATGATTGGGTGCCTCCCTATAACGACACATCTACATGGTCTGCTGCCGGTGGATGGTGGAATCCCGGTAATAATATTCGACCACCATTAAACGGATGGGGCAATAATTTCGTATACAATCGAATTTATTGGAACCCTACGAATCCTAATGATAGTGAAAATGGAAAAGTGATGTGGAGTGACTCAAGAGAATTCCTTGGGACTAGTTCCTATACGGTTACAAATCAAGATTTCAAACAAGGCGCGCCCCCTCTTATCAATCTCATCGATTTTCTCACATGGATTACCGAAACATTAGAAACTCCCTCTGCTGATGATATATTTAATTGGATAGAAGGAAAACAACCGGAATCAAGATATATCATTAAAAGGCCCGATAGTTCAGAAGGAGTGTTCACAGCAACACCAAAAGCCGTCTATAGGTGCGGAATCGGACTTCAAGGAGTATGGGAAATGCTTGAACGAGGATCATTCAACATCACCGGGTTGGTCAATTGGCTAGAAAACAAACGGAAGATCAATGTGTGGGGTTTATTCCAAGAATTAAACAATTATCTCGAATCATACTCAGACTCGCCAGATCCATGGAGCTTCATCCATTATCTAATCAATCCGAATTATGCATATGCAGCGGATGGAACATCGAGAAATTGGATGTATCATGGATCTATTGGAGGGACTTCCGGTACTTATACTCAACAAGACCAGCGCGCTAAAGAAAACATTTGGCTTTTGTTGAATGGATCATTCTGGGATACATTAAACCCCGACAAGCAATACTGGAGCGCCCATGAAATTAATCCGATGGACACTTTACCGGGCAGAATCTATTTGAAATTAAGAGAAATGGAACTTAAACAAATCCAAGAAGGTAAAACGGGTCGAAATCTCACATTCAATTTGTTCCAAATGTTCTACAATCTCGGAATTAAACCGGAAGAATGGCTTAAAATCATTGAACAACAAGGAATATTACCCTTTGAATTGCTTGGAGTGATTGATACCATGAATTATGAGAAGATGTTCGCAGAAGCGAGAGAAAATCAAAGGAAAACAAGAATGAAAATTAACGGAACATTTGTATTCGAAGTCTGGAACTTTAAATTATCGG
>CAZUTM010000181.1:0-9144 GCA_964623665.1 uncultured archaeon | reverse complement strand
GGTTTTTGGAACGTACACAAAAGTATAAAGGGTCAGTTTTGTGTTTTTCACTTGTGCCGAATTTCACATTTCTTCCGCAAATTATTTTCGAAGGGGTGGTAATCGGCCTGTTTTCCGGTGTAGCGATAGAAACTGTATTTAAGATCCGGAGGACGCCCAGTGCATTATCTTCAAAATTGTCGTTTTGGCTGATATTGTATGTTGTTGCGATGATTGTCGGGTTTTTAAGTCAAATTAATCGTCAAATATTCGAATTAGCGCTGTTTCCGCTGATCTATACCGATATTGCGAAATTTAATTATTTAATTCTGATTCCGGTTGCGAATTTTATTGCGTATCGCTATTACATTGATTTTTATCGTATTTTGTTCAATAGGGAGCGGAAAATTCGATCGTTTTTTATTCTTACATGTTTTGTGCTTGGTTTTTCCTTTCTTTTCATGGTTTTTCCGCATTATGGCTATATTGGGAACATCATTATAGTATTTCATTCGTTGTATTTATATTTACCGAGTTTTTTGCGTTGTGCGGATGATTTTTCGAAGTTTGGGGATAGTTCAGAAATTATTAATGAGAAGCAAAGGATTCAGCAAATCGAGCAAGAGCTTGAAACGCGCGATATTGATGTCTTGAGATATTCTTTGTTAAGTCGTGCTGTGGTGTATCTCTGCTTTTTGGTCTATGCGTTATTCTTTATTTTTGATGGGATCTGGGATTATTTAACGGGGGGCTATTACGGGCCGTTCTTTTATTTTGCATGGATAACGATGCTTGTATGTACGCTCTTTATATATTTTGCATTCGTGAATCCGGCTCGTTTTTTGAGTCTACTGAAGAAATATCGTGTATTTATGCAATTGTAAGGTTTGAAGGAATTGATGGTTTACAATGGTTTTCAGCAAATGAAGTAGCATCAAAAGGTCGAAAGGTTGCAAGAATGAAGCAAGGAATGGCAGCGCAGTAATATCTGAGATACGGAGATGCCGAAATGCCGAAATGCCGAAAGCCCGATGCCATGATGCCGAGATGCCGAGATGCCGAGATGCCGAAAGCCCGATGCCATGATGCCGAGATGCCGAAAGCCCGATGCCATGATGCCGAGATGCCGAGATGCCGAAAGCCCGATGCCATGATGCCGAGATGCCGAAAAGCGGAGAAAACAAAAAACGGGAAACGGAAAAATTGCATTATACACAAACCATTGGATGACTGGTGTGGGATAATTGAATCAATGGGTCTTGAGCAACTGTTGTTGGTTCAGTTGCGCTTTGAGAGTATCAAGGCGACCATTTCTGCGAATCCGAGGCCTCCGATTTTGGAGCATTTGTATGCGGGAGGTGTTTTGATTTTTTGGATGAATTTTTCGATGTTTTTTACGCCGACCGAGTACGGAAAGTATGCGAACATGGGCTGGTCGTTGGGCGAATCTCCGATGAACAGGCATGTGCTTCTTAATTCGAGTTCATTGATTTTGAGGATTTCTTTTGCGAATATTTTTGTCATGGTGAGTTTGTCGTAGTCTCCGAACCATCCGTTGACATGAATCGATGAGATTTTGGTTTTTGCGCCGTGTTTTTCGTATATTTTCACGATTTCATCCACGTCTTGTGGGGATAAGGGGGGTACGTCTTCGCAAAAGTCAATAGCAAGGTCGAATTCGCGGTAGGGTTGGTCGGATGCGAGTGCTGCGGTGGGAAAGCGTTTGAATACTTCGTTTTTTATGTCTTCGAATTTTTTTTTCATTTCATTCACGGTTTCCGGTGGGAAATAGTATCTTTTTTTAAGTTTTGGAATGGGTTGGGAATGATCCATGTAGGCGTAAAATGCGCCGTTTTCTCCAACGACGCCTTTAACGGGCCACATTCGTGCGATGTGGTCGACCCATCCGGCGCATCTTCCGGTGATGGGGACCACATTGATTCCATGATTATAGAGATCCCACATGGCGGCGTATGCTTGCGGCAAGATTTTTCCTTCGGTTGAGATGGTGTCGTCGATGTCTGCAAATACGGTGTTAATTCTTTTACAGAACTCGGTCGGAAGTTCGTTGATCGGTTTCATAATTCTGGAAACTTCGCTGTTTCAATAAACTTTTTCTTTATAAGGATCTTGTGCATGAATTTATGTTTATGAATGGTTAGGAATCTTTTTGTATAAGGGCGGCCAATTAAATATTGGGGCAAAAATATGAGCGAGTCGCCACAGCAAGATACTCCGGATTTAATGAATTGGAAGAGGGGCAACCCGAAACTCTTGAATCGGGGGTCTCCGCGCATATGCGAGTGCGGTGCGGTGGTGGTTTCAAAGGTGTTGATGGAATGTCCCATATGCAGAGGATTGCTTCCTAAAATAGAGGTTTCGATGAAACACAAAGAGATTCGGGCCAAACACGCAAAGGAAAAAAGCGATACAAAAAATGAAAAAAGGAAGGAACAGGGAGAGGCGGAGATAGAGCTGGAGACAGAGATGGAGAAGGAACCGGAGGCGAAAATACATGGCGAAGAAAAAGAGTGAAACCAAGGTTCAATTGATTAAAGTGAACGGGGCAAAGAAGTCCGTTGGGTTAAAAGCAAAGAGCCGTTCCCGACAATTTGTTTTCTCATTGGAGGGTGCACATGGGGTTGGTAAAACGACGATCTATAATAAGATGCAATTGGCTTTTGAGGACAATAACCTTCTGGCCTTTTTCCCCGAGCTTTATAAAGCCCCGCCGGTTCCCTTCGGCTCCAAAGATTTCAATATTGCGTTCCGCAGCGAGGTATATTACATGCAGCAGATGGGGCAGAGGAATTTGCTTGTGAAGCAGCATCTGCAAGAAAATGCGGAGTGTATTGCATTATTGGATCGATCTCCGATTTCGGTGCTCGTGTATTCCAGTGCGTTGGATCTTCCCCGTAAGGATTTTGATATTTTACTTGATATGTACGAAACTTCGTTCGATTGGGTGCCCGAAACGATTATTTACATGTACGCAAAACCCGAGACCATTATGAAGAGGATTTTGCATCGGGGGTCGTTGATGCCCGAACGGCTCACGTGGAACGAGGAGGATATGGCGTATTTGAAAAAAATTATTGGAAATTACGAGTATTATTTGGCCCGGCAAGAATCCAAGCATAAGACTTCGGTGATCCGAGTGGATACGGAGAATAAGGGGATCGATGATGTGTATCAAGAGATTTTGAATATCATCGAGTTGCGGACCGGGTTGCCGTTGTATAAGAAATTTACGATGCCCGTGAGTCAAATGACGTTGGAGACCTTGCTTCAGGGCATGAAAAAAAAAACGACGATGATGTGACCCTTGAGCGCTAAAACCCGACAACTTAAAGCCATTTTTCTCGGTGTGCTTTTCTTCATCAATATTTTTGCGATGTCAGCATCTGTGTATTTATTTTTCGTTCTTAAGGGCAATGGGTTAATCGATCGGGTATCGATTCACCCCGTTTCGAGCGAAGATTGGCTGACTGAAGATACATCAATTACTCTTTACGGGGAGATTCATTATCCAAACGGATTTAATCGGTCTGCGCGATATCCGGGAGTGGTGTTGTTCCACGGGTATGGTCGCAGTTTGAATGATTATCTTTCTTTTATTTCTGAGTTAACGCAACGGGGAATTCTTTGTTTTGCCATTGATTTTCGCGGATTCGGGAGATCAAGCGGCACATTTCCCTCGGATGGGAAGTATTACAATGCTTCGTTTGGGGACGCGATGGCCGCGATCCAATATCTCAAGATGCATCCGAATTCGGATCCCGGGAACATAGTTGCCTTGGGTACATCTTTGGGCGGCGGTGCTTCGATATTTTTGGCGATTATGAATCAGACGAACAAGTTTGTGGCGTGGTATCCGGCAGTGGGATATTATCTCGGCGAGAAGAGTCTCTTTGAGTATCATCTTCCCTTTTCCGATGGACATTCGCTGATTATGGTGGGTACGGATGATGAGTGTACCCGGTGCAAGCCGTCGGATGTTCAGCATTTTGCGGAAAACAATCATTTGGAAATTTATTGGCTTCAAGGGGCAAAGCATACGGATTCGAGATATTATCAAGAGGTGGTTGGCCGAACGTTAGAATGGATTGAACGTTTGTGGAACCTTTCTACACCGGATTTGATTAGTTCGATTGTGTCGAACCAAATATTCGTGTATTCAATTCTGATAGGGATTATTTTTATTGACTTTCTTTATTTGTTGAAAATGGGGCTGAATAAGCGAAAAAGAGAACAAAAGAGAGCGCGGTACCCTTAAAGTGCCCATACAATGTAAAGGTGTCGCCGGCCGGAATGTTTCTCTATTCGTTTGAGGAATCGTTAGGATCGCAAGAAAGCGAGTTATCAGCAGTGTCAGCGCAGAGTATTAAACATAAAAAATCGGAAAGAAAGTTTTGATAAACATAAAACAAAATAAAAAAAATCAGCTTGAAATGGGCATTCCCGCAGAATATCCACGAGGAATTCCGAATGTGGATAACTCGGTCCCTCGAAACTTTTTTTCGGGCTTTTTTAATGTTTGCTTTGTTACCATGTGAGGTTTAGAACGTGTAAAATTCTAAAATAACGCAAAGATTGCAAAGATAAAGGCTATAAAGTCAATGATCGCAATGATTCCGCTAACGATTCGCCAGATCGGGGAGATGCGGTAGAGTCTTTCGGCATATCTTGCCGCCCATAGAAGTCCGCCGAAGAAGAGAAGAACAAAGAGGAGCATAATCCACAGTTGGAAGTCAATAAACGCGAAGAGGAAAAGGACCAAAGCGAAATAAAGGGCTGCAAAATAAACCACTTTGGATTTGAAATTTCCGGTGGTGATATTTTTGTCGGCGAGCGGTGAGAAAGGACTGAAGAGAAGCAAGAATGCAAAGATGGCCCCGAAGAGATTTTCGGAAATCAGATAAATACATACGGCAATCGAGGCCGAAACGATAAATCCAATTGTTTTCTTATGAACCCGGAGCCACTGCGCGATCCGTTTGGCCAATTTGTTGAAGAATTCGATGATTTCTCTGAAATATTTTTTAAGGGCATCTATGAGCATCTCCAAGAGCTTTGTGATTTGCTCCAAGAAGAAAATGAAGGGATAAAGAAGGGCCAAAAAGAGGGTCACTCCAATCGCCGAGCCCGTGGATCCGATGTGGTAAATCATGAGTACCAATAAAAGAGAGGAGATGCTGTACATCAATTGATTGAAGAAGCGATTTCGGTAGCGGATAGCGGCAAAAATCCCGAAAGATGCGGAGGTTGCGAATGCAAATGAGATGGCTCCGGAAAGGGTCGGGTTGAGGCTTGATGTGATGAGTGGATCCATTAACCGAGTGAAAAGATATCCGATGTCCAGAGAAGCGGAAATCGTCCATATCGGGAACAGTATCTGCGCGATTCGGGTCTCGTGCTTCTGCTGAATCAGTTTGGCGACCGCGCGATCGAAGAAGATGATTGAAAAGGCAGCGGATGATACGGCCAAGCTAAAGAGCGAATAGAGTGCGATCGTGTAACTCCACTCGAATTCTGAATGGAACGGAAAGAGAGGATAAAGAAGGGTGGAGATGTATATCAAGAGATCGAGGTACAGCAGTTGTCCCAACACGGATTGATTACGTTCCTTTACGAGCGCGTTCGTTCGGAACCTGATGGCCGTGAAATATTGCAACCCGATCAACAAGATTCCGATCGCTAAAAATAGGGAAGACAACGGAAATCCCGGATAATCAAACATCGCCACAACAGCACTAAATGATAGAGAACTGATGAGAATAGTGATTTGGTGTATTTTGTTGTATGTAATCGGGCCCAAATCGATTTTTTTCCATCTGACTTCGAGTTCGATGAGGAATTGGACCACAAGAATGGAGAGAAGGGTCGACCAATTCCATTTGAGAGAGGTGAAGAGGAGCTGGATGCCGATCATCGCAATCGAAATATAGATCAAGAGGATATCGAGCTTGCGGAGTATTGACGCCGTGCTCGAGCCGAAATAATACGAAAACCGGAGCATGAAGAGAGAGAACAGCAAAAGGGTAAATCCGAAATTGGTTTGCCATACATGAAGCGCGTATGAAAGCGAGCCGGCAAAGATCAGAAGAGAAAGCGCTGATATCGCATAATTGACACGCTCGGAAAGCAACGAGATTCGATTTCTATCGAAAAGTTCCATGGCCATAAGCGAGGATCCGGAAAAGATGGCAATATCCAGCGGAATCATATATGGCGGTTCAAGCTCTTGGATAAGGGAGAAATGCAAATTCACGGTGATAAACGTGGGTAACAAAATGTAGGTGAGCGCAGCGGTAATCGAGCGAAGAATGGTGATGAAAGGAGAGAGCGGGTCTGGTTTGATCCATAATTCGTGTTTCTTGATATATTTCAAAAGTAGAGCGGTGTAGAAACAAAGAGCAAGGGGGATCGAGATGCTTGAGATCACGAGTTGTTGGGTTTCTTGCAGATTTAAGTTAAAGATGTATGTTTCGTAGAGGAAATTCCATACGCGGGCAAAGGAGAGCGCGAAAATGATACCGTAGAACACCATCCATTTTACATGGAATTTTTGAGCCTTTTCCTTTTCGGGATATCCGATCACCAGATACAAGCTTGGCCGAGCGTTTTCGTCGATGCGATGTCTATTCGTGAACGTGAGTAATCTCGTAATACATGAATATATGGTTCCGAAAATGAATGCAAGCAGCAGGTTTTCGTCAAATGAGGCGAAGGTTATCGGATTACCACGAATGATTTCTGTTACGAACACGGCCAAACAGCATGAAACGATAAACCAGAATGCGTATGCTTTTAGGGGAGATCCGAACCGACCGGCATTCAGAACCACAACAACAAAGATGAAAATGGCTGTATTCATCGGAACGAACGTGCCGTAATCTAGCCGCAATGTTTCTTCGATGTAGAATGCAATGAATATTGAAGCGATGAATCCCAACAACGAATTATATTTTCGACTCAAAATATTCAGCCGGGTGAAGAGATAAAATAAGAGAATGCATGCGTTGATGCTGATGCTCAGGTCCCGTATCTCGAACCGTATGAGCGAAAGCGGTACATTCAAGACTTGGAACAATGTGAGAAATGTGGAGGCGACCATCGTTAAGGCCAAAATCACATTTATATTGGGTATGGGGAACGTATATTTCGCTCGTTTTGCAGAATAGGTCCAATAGAAAAGGGCTAAAGCCCCCGCCATCAACGATACCCAAATAATGGTTGTTGCAATGAAAAGAACCCATGAGAACAGCACGACAACGAATGGATAATAGAATACGATGAATTTGTTCAAATATTTGCGTTCCGTTAATTTCACGAGATAACGATCAAAGAAATCGGACTCAATCAATCCCACCAACGAGAGAATCCAAATTCGATACAGAACGATCAATTCCGGACTTGCATCGGCCATGTCAAAGGGCCATAATACGGGTACATTCAGCGCGATTAAGAGCGCGGTGTTGATATATGTTATAGCAACCGCCACGATCTTATATTTTTCTGTGAGATTTGTATATTTGGAATCGGTTTGGAAGAGATTCCGCTTCTTGATCATACGAACATTGCCCGAATTAACGAGCGCTACGACCAGAACAATCAAAAGGATTTCGCTTACCGGATCGAGGGTGATGAGCCATGATTCGAATAATGTTGTGAATAGGATTCCGAATAAGATCGAATTGGGAAGCCACAATGCGGAGACCAATTCATAATTTTTGCGCATTTCTTCGAAAATGAAGTAGGGCGATCGTGCGGTGGCCATCGCGAACATGCCGAATACCAAGACCCCTAAAAATACAAAGAGAATATACTGTACAGATTGCCATGCGGTTGTCACCATCAAGATAAATTCGGTGGCAAATCCCGCCGCGGTAAATGAAATCAAAATGTAGGTGATCACCGGTTTTTGAAACGAAATATTTAGACTTGTGAGTGTGAAAATAAGGAGCGAGAGGCCGAGATTCATGTAAAATGCAGCGGGGTTAAGTTCCCAAAGCATTATAAAAGCCGAACTTCCGGTGAACATCGAGGCGCACAATTGATTTGGAATCATTAACCCCGATGAAAGCACTTTCGCCTTCTGGAACACAAAAATAATCCACAAACAAAGGGCAATCCCCGAAAGAATCCCGAATGTGAGGCGATCCGCAAGCAGATAATTGAGCCGTGCATTTAAAATTCCGATATTGAGAGCGGTGACCAGTACCGAAAAGAAATTGATGAATACACGATTCAGTTTAACCGCTTTCCCGATCTGGAGGCCGATACCCATGATTATTAATGTGGTGCTGAACGCGACGATTGAATCCAACCCGAGGCCGAATATGAAGATATAGACCAGATAAAAAAGACTGAAGTAGATACACATGAAGCCGGAGACTCTTAAGCCGTCTTTAATACGGGCCGATTCCACGGGTTCCTTAATTTTCGGATGGAACGAGTAGACCGATTGGTACACACCAAAGGTAAAGATACTGCTGCAGATGAGCCAAATCAGATCTTGAATGGGCAGATTAGCCATTAATCCCGTGTTCGATACAGCAAGCAAGGGAAATGCAATAAGCAATGGGGTCCATTGTTTGGTTTTATAATAAAATAGTGTGAGCATGAGAAATGAGCATGTTAGCACGAAAAAGAGCTGCATGAGAGGGTATGCCGCAAACAGATTTTCACCGATCCATGCAAACAATGCAATAGACTGAATCCAGTAGACATAAAACAGCTGCAGTTTTCGGTTGGCAATAAAAGTGTAAATTGTGGGAAGATAGAACAGAGAAACGATTAACGAAGTGAAGATCCATGATCCCGGAATCGAAATCGTCAGCAAGGAAAGCGGAATCGAATTGTTATCAATTAATAACTCGAAAAGAGACAAGAAGAGCGGAGCATTGGAGAGCGGAATAACCGGCCACAGATATTTGAGATACGCCCAAATGAAACCGGGTTTTGCCGTTACCTCTGAAACTTGCACGGACCTCGAGGCCGACAAAGACAATACAAACATTATAGCGGCAATGTCGATGGAAAGGGAATAGCCGAGCGAAACCGCGAGCGCGATTTGGGGATCGGTGAGTAATACCATCGAAAAGGCAAAGGAAGCCACACAAGAAATGATGATGAGAACTCGATTTACGGATTCCGCCGTTT
>CAZUTM010000180.1:1171-9154 GCA_964623665.1 uncultured archaeon | reverse complement strand
ACCGTATCTCAAATCATTCGGGCTTACGAGATTCAGCGCGGGATTGTGTTGAAGCAAGGCACCGTTCGGAATTGGGTCAGCGAGGTTGCGAGGAAATCCCGGGAGATTGAAGTGGATATCTTCGAGTTGGAGAAAGTGATTGAGAAGAAATTGCGAGCAGAATTTTCGAAAAATAAGGATGAACAATCATGATTCTCTTGTTGTCAGCAAGATAAAGCTTATAAATCAAATATTCATACTTCTATAAATGGATGCTGTTACAAAAAATGCGATTTTGGTTCTTACTGCAATAATCGTTGCGGTAAAACTTATCTTGCTCATTTATTTGCAGCATAAGATCGCAATCAAAAAGAAGCAAGGAAGTCTTGCGGGAATCCATTTCCTTCAAGGAATTTCAATCCTTCTGTTTGGACTCATCGTTTCAAGATTGTTGTTCAGCTATTTCGATTTTGTGATCACCGATTTCGATGCTTCTACATATGCAACCTTTCCTGCGTGGAGTATTTGGAAGATTTCAATGATCGCGGTCTGTGTAACGCTGATTTACCTTCTTTGGATTCTGGACAAGCACATACTGGAAAATAGAATGAAAGGAATTCCTGCATATGTCACAACTTTAGTTTTGTCAATCGCGATGATTATGCCGGTGACCTCCTTAGAAGATTTTAAATTGATGTCGTTAATCGCGTCCCTTGCAAGCATGTCGGCTTTGATTGTACCCATTGTGTTTCTTTTCATTGCGAAGAAAACAACCGGAGAAATTCGGAAATTCGCTCTCTTGATTTCCGTTGGAATATTCATATATGCGATATCGGCCGTAATTGTAAATGAAAATTTATTGAATGAAAACAACAGAACTACGATGTGGATTATCTCGGTAATCGGAAAAACGATCGGCTTATCGTTATTTACCCTTTCGGCCTTGAAATTTTCTGAATAATGCGCAAAATATTCTTTTTTTTCCTAC
This sequence comes from uncultured archaeon, assembly GCA_964623665.1. Taxonomy (GTDB): domain Archaea; phylum Asgardarchaeota; class Lokiarchaeia; order Sigyniarchaeales; family Promethearchaeaceae; genus CAZUTM01. The sequence goes on along the minus strand of CAZUTM010000180.1, from coordinate 8,187 downwards.
CTACTTCGAATTTTATCGAGAAAAAAAAATAATATCTGTGATTCCAACAATCTAATCTTTGTGTTTGCTTTCCTTTTCGATTTGTTCGGCTCTAGCTGACAATACCTGAGAAATTCTTTTTCGATCGCTATCAAAACTTTTGAATACAAGAATCCACATTACAATTCCCGGAAGCGAGAATAGCAATATACACGGTGTTAAAGCAAAATAATTTCCACCAAACACAACGATCAAGATTCCCGCGAAAACAGGGCCCAAAGCGTAGCCCAAAACTTCCACCAATTGATTTAATGATTTCATGGTTCCTTGTGTTTCCGGTAAATTGAGTTCTTGAATAATCGGAGTCTGATTTACATTGAAAATCGAGAAACTCACCCGACTCACAAACAACACGAATCCGACCGCAAGAATACTTGGAACTTGTATTATGTGGAGAAAAGAATCCCCTTCTTCTCGTGAAAAGGACGGAATCGGGATTAAAAAGATCAAGGAAACGAACACCGCACCGATAATCAGTCCGATAATGATGAGGTTCAACCGATTTTTTATAGATTGCTTGGCCTTTCTATCCGAAAATTTGGCCAAATACACCGACCCGATTATCGTGGCAGGGATTGAGAAGAGCAAAATTAGGTATGAAGACACAGATGGAGAGACGTTTCGAGGCGGACCTTGAATAAATGGAATAAGAACCAAATCCACGATTCCGAAGAAAAGACTGGTGAAGATTCCTTCCAATAATACAAGAATATTCGATCGGCTTAGAAGAACTGATCTCATCGTATCTTTTGTAATCTTATACTCATATTTTGCATCGGTTTGTTCCAAGGCTTTTCTCAGTTCCATTTCTTTATTTCCTCGTTTAGGTTCTTCAAATCGAAAAACAAGAAATAAAGCCAGCGCAAAATACATCGCACCCGTTATGAAATAGTAAAATCGCCATGCGCCTAATATAAATATGTTCGAAGAAATGATCATTCCCAAAATTTGAAAGACCGAAAAGACCAATGTTCCTCGGCCGTAATAGCCCGAACGTTCATGTTTTTCAAATAAATCCGGAACCAAAGAATTGGTCACGGGCCCGAAACAGCCCAACCCGAGCCCCAACATCATTCGAAACGTCAACCAAAGAAAATAATTGGGATCGCCGCCACCAACCGGTAAAAGCGCATTTGCGAAGATAATAATCGATGTGAGGAAACTCCCCAAAGCGAATAATATCTTTCTCGAAAATCGGTCCGCAGCCCATCCCCACAATAAACCGGAAAAAGAATCAGAGATCAAGCGAACCGAAATGAGTAGTCCCATTTGAAACGCCCGATACGCTTGTCCGGGCCAAATAAAATCGGAAAGAACCAGAAGATTAATAATATCCGATGCAGTAATGAATGCGACCAAAGCCACCGCAGATAACAACGCGAAATCTTTTTTCATCAAACTCTGATCTCATCTCGACTCCGAACTTAAAAAAAGCCCCGCTAAACGTAACCTCTTGTTCTCCGCAATATTCTTGAATTAATAGTGTTTTTTGAGTCACTTTTCGATTGCGTAAACGAATTTGATTGAAATTGTAAGAAAAGGTTGAATTGGCATTTTGAAACTGGTAAATGATGAAAGAGTTTAAAAAAGCAGTTTTGATTGCGAAACAAATTATTTCTTGATTTTTAGTTCAAAGATGTTAAGAATATCTGCAAGAATGGCTGCGGCGGCTTCAAATCCTCCCGCGCCTCTGCCTATAAAGATGATTTCTCCGGCCAATTCGGTTTCGAGGAGAACGCAATTCAAGGTCCCGTTAATCGCCAACGGCGAGTTTTCCGGGATCAATTTCAATCCGACACTGAGGGTTTTTCCATCGCACTCCCCCACATGCTTTATGATATAGCCCCGTTTGGCAGCTAAAGATATCGCTTGTGAATTGATTTGTGTGATCCCCCTGATTTCCACATCTTTGATATTGAAATTGGTTCCGAGAAGTTCATTGGCTAAAATGACCAGTTTTCCGGCAGCATCGTAGCCCTCTATGTCCAATTTGGGATTTGCTTCTGCATATCCCATGCTTTGGGCTTCTCGGAGCGCGGAATTAAGATCCAATCCTTCCGTAGTCATCCGTGTCAGTATATAATTGGATGTGCCGTTCAAAATCGCTTGAATTTTGTTTATTGGGTTTCCGGCCAAACTCCGCTTGGCGTTAAGACAAGGAATGGCCGAACCAACGGTGGCCTCGATGCCCATCAATAGGCCTTTCCTATCTGCGGTTTCTTTCAATTCCTTATAATACAAATAGAAAGGGCCCTTATTAGATGATACAATGTGTTTGTTTGTGGCCAGTGCAGTGCGTATATAATCGATAGCGGGTTTGCCGTTTTCGGGGTTTGTCCATGTCATTTCTATTAAAGCATCTGCTTCGTATTGGTTAAGCACCTCTTCAGCGGTCAATCCTTGCTTCCATGTGCTTAAGGTTGTTATGTCTTTGGAATTAACTACTTCTTTTAAATCCAAGCCGTTTGGGTTCACCAAGCATCCTCTCAGTTCGCAAATTGCCAGAACCATGGGTTCAAACTGATATTTTTTCGATAGGTATTCCGCTTGATTTACGAATATTTTTACCAATGATTTGCCGACGGTTCCATATCCGGTTAAAATTAATCTCATTTTCATATTCGGTCTCTCTCCTTAATCCGTGATAAGTGCAAAATTCTTTTGATTACAGATTTCTTTGAGTGTGTTAATTATATTTTCCCGCTTGACCTTGAGCGAAGGATAATGAATTTCAAAATAGACCGTTGACACCTCCTTGGGATCGGTGAAAATAGAATCGATCCCATCAATGATGGCACCTTGTTCGGTGATTCTTACAAAAGTATCTTCAAATTTATTATCGAAGACGTGGCCTATGAGAATAACATTCAAATATTCAAATAACACATCTTCTGCAAGTTTCACAACCTCGATGCCCTCTGCCTCTATCGCCTTTTTTATTTTATCCATTCGGATTTTTCCATCTTCATCCGGAAGGTCGAATTTAATATACACGGGAACTTTGTTTGATATTTTTAAATCATGATCGTGAACAATCGATTGGATATTTCCCAAGTTCTCTTTAATCGGAATAAGCATCTTCACCAGAGTTCCGGGATGATCCGGCAAATTAGCCTTCATTTCAACAATCATTGCTTCCACCTCTTTTCCTTTGAGTGTGGAAACATTTGCAGACTCATAAATTGTTTGCTTTTCCTCTGTTGGATTGCTCGCGATTTGCAAATCTTTTTTGGATTTTTCGCTTACTTGCACATATGCTCGAAAAATTGTTTGATTTCAAAATTGGGGTTATCGGATCAAAATTTCCATCAGAATTCAGCAAACAACAAGCATTCATTTTGGGTCAATTGCTTGCAGAGCATCGCTGCGCCGTGATTTGCGGAGGCTTACAAGGCGTCATGGAAGAAGTCTGCAGAGGGGCAAAATCTAAGGGCGGAATAACCGTCGGGCTGTTACCGGGAAAAAATGATAATGATGCGAACCCATTCGTTGACATCATCATTCCAACCACCCTCGGAGAAATCAGAAACAATTTAATCATTAACGCCTCACACGGAATCATTGCGGTCGAGGGCGAATCCGGAACTTTAAATGAACTAACTACGGCGTGGATGTCCCAAAAGCCGATCGCTGTTCTAAAAAATACGGGTGGATGGTCAGCGAAACTTGCAAATTCCAAAATTGATAATCAATACCAAAACTTCATTTACGGCGCCGAAACCCCACAAGATGCCGTTGATTATATATTAAAAAAACTCGGGAAAAAACCCTAAACAATTTAATATTCAACGATTTTTTCAATATCATGACACAATTCTACAGCACAAACCACCGCAGTCCGGAAGTGTCCTTCAAAGATGCTTTAATCATCGGACAAGCGCCCGACCGCGGATTATATATGCCCAAAACAATCCCAAAAATCCCACGCGACACCATCCAATCGTTTAAAAATAAACAATATTGGCAAATCGCAAAAGAAGTCGCATCTTATATCATCGAAGATGAAGTGCCGCAATCCACATTAGAACAGATTGTAAAAGATGCGTATAATTATGAAGTCCCAGTCAAAGAGATCGAAAAAAACAAATGGGTTATGTATCTCGACAAAGGTCCTACATTTTCGTTTAAAGATTTTGCAGCCAGAATGATGGCGAGACTTATCTCATATTTTCTAAAGCAAGATCAGAAAAAATTAACCATTTTAACCGCTACATCCGGAGACACGGGCGGCGCGGTTGCGGATGCCTTCTATGGGTTGGATAATATTGATGTCATCGTTCTCTTTCCGAGAGCCGAAATTTCCGAACGACAGAGAAGACAGATGACCACATTGGGAAAGAATGTCACCGCGATTTCTGTTGAAGGGAAATTTGACCATTGCCAAGCCTTGGTCAAAGAGGCGTTTGCAGATCCCGACCTTAAATTCATTAACCTTTCAAGTGCAAATTCGATCAACTTCGGAAGACTTTTACCCCAATCGGTGTATTATTTCTACGCATATTCCCGCATCATTAACAACGACGGACCGATAGGCTTTTGTGTTCCATCGGGAAACTTCGGCGACTTACTGGGCGGCGTCCTTGCTAAAAAGATGGGCCTTCCCGTTGATAAATTCATTGCCGCGGTCAACGAAAATGATGAATTCCCGAGATTTCTCAATACAGGAACCTATAAAAAGATAGAACCGAGTAAAGCATGCCTTTCAAGTGCTATGAACGTCGGCCATCCCTCGAATCTCGCAAGATTGATTGATCTCTATCAAGGACATTTGGATGAAAAAGGAACTCTGCTAAAAGAGCCGGACATGCAAAAATTACGGCATGATATCTGGAGCACTTCCATTTCCGACTCATTAACTCGGGCGACCATCCAAGAAGCCTATAAAAAATCATACACGGTATTCGAACCGCATGGCGCGGTGGGGTGGGCCGCATTGAACGAATACCTTACACAAAACAAAGCAAATTATCCGTGGTGTGTGTTGGAAACTGCTGATCCGGCAAAATTCCCCGAGCTGATCATCGAAATCCTCGGAATCGATCCGCCGCTCCCCAAGAAGATGCAAGAACAATTGTCCAAACCCGAACACGCGGAATTTATAAAAGCGGATTATAAAGAATTCAAATCATTGTTGATTAAGAAATACGCATGAGCCCGCATTCCCTTTTTTTTTCAAATCGCAATTTATATATTTCCTTTTCACGTATTCTTACACATGTCAAATTTTGAACAATTTTTGGATGAAGGATCCGCAGATTCAAAGATTCTTTTCACCGGGCTCGATTATGCGGGAAAAAGCTCGATTGTTTCGGTCTTGAGACAAGAATTTGAGCAAATTGCGATGCTGAAACCCACAAAAGCCGCTCAAAGAAAGATCTTCGAATACCTCGGAAGAGCAGTGGCAGAATGGGACCTCGGAGGGCAAAAAACATACCGTATGAATTATCTTTTACACCCAAGCAAGTATTTTGATAAAACAGATGTCTGCATTTATGTGGTGGATATTCAAGATAAAGGCCGGATTCTCGAAATGCTCTCATATTTCAACGACGTAATTACCCAATTCAAAAAACTAAAAATTAACCCAGCCATCTTTGTTTTCCTCCACAAATTTGATCCTGATTATGTGGACATGAATCAGATTGAAGTGAATGCAACCATTTCGGAAATCAAAGATAAAATCACCAAAATTGTCAACGGGCAATTTAATCTTTCGTATCATAAAACCACCATAAAACGGATGTGGTCGATCATCAATGCATTCTCCGAAATCATGCTTTCGTTGTACCCGCAATCGAAGCTTCTGGACCAGATTATCTTGGATTTTATGGCGAAAACCGATGCAAAAGCAATGGTGGTCTTGGATCATAATTGTTTAGTCGTGGGCCAACACTACACCGCTGATTATTATAAAGAGCTTGTACAAATAAGCACCCCTTATTTCCTCACCCTAAACGAAAGCTTTAGCGATAAAATATCGGAAATTCAGAAGCGGGGTAATCAACAGAAAGACAAGAAAGAAAATGAAAAGAATTCTCAGAATAAGTTCGAAACCGAAGAAGGTATCAATACGAGCAAACGACTCACCATCATCAGATCCAACGAAAAATTCATTTTCGATGAATTCTTCCTTCAAAAGTTCAAAAAACCCATGTATATTTTGATGATCGGCGGTTCAAAAGAAATCGCCGATGAAGAACTCAATTCATTTGTAAAAGTGTTCAAAAATTATATATAATCCCTAAAAAACCCAAAGAAATAAAACCTTGAATTTTTTATATTTTCTTGTCGAGTTAAAGATAGCGAGTTGAGTACAATGAAAATTTGCAGAAATTGCGGAAAACTTTCAAATGACGATGTACGTATGTGTCCGGCGTGTGGGTTAACGCTTGAGAATCGAAAGAAAATCAAGAAAACAAGAGAAGAGGAAGATGCACAGAACAAGATTATGGTAAAGCCAACAAGTGAAAGTCAAAAAGATAAGCTTAATTTAAAGCCAATCTCTGCAAATTCAGACGCGAAAGAGAGCGATGATACCCTTGAAATAATACCCGTTCAATCCCCTGCCAATAAACCAACCGGCCCTTCCGGGATGGTTTTCGGAATGAATTCCGGGGTTTTTCCTTTATCGACAAAGAAGCCATCCGAACCCAATAAAGAACCAACCTCATTGAAATATCCTTTGGAGGAAGATTCGGATGATTCCTTGGATGATTCAATGAAACCCATGTCATCAGTGACTCCAGATTTTCCATTAATCCCCATCAAACCAAGCGAGAATATAAAAATTATTGCAACAGAAAAGAAAGAATCTTTTATTCCTCTTGAGATTCGCGTTAGAATGGAAAAAGAAGCGAAACTCAAAACTGATCAATCCAAAGATTCAGTTTCCAAATCCACTCCATCCAAGGATGCGGGTTCTAAGGATGCGGGTTCTAAGGATGCGGGTTCTAAGGATGCGGGTTCTAAGGATGCGG
>CAZUTM010000180.1:0-1071 GCA_964623665.1 uncultured archaeon | reverse complement strand
GTTCTAAGGATGAGGAGGAACCCACTAATCCAATTCGGTTTCCAAAGCGTAAAATTATTGTAAATCAATCTTCTCAACAAAACAAAGTACAACCTGTTTCTCAAAATCTTGTGAATGTGGTGACACAAGAGGGCTTCACGGAATATATTCCTGAATCTAAATTGGATCAAGATCTTACTCAAGAAAAAGATATAGCCGAGCTTGCATCTCTTCTCGATGATGATTTGAAACAAGAAGCATCTCCCGTTTCTGAGGATGCAAGCGATGCACAAATATCTTTCCCTAAACGTCGTTTTCAAGGGTTTAAAGGCATTAAAACGTTTATAGATGCTCCCGTGGTAGGCACTTCTGTGAATGCATCTTCAATTTTAGAGAATCAAGCGGGTATTACTCTTCAATCTCATTCTCATGTACTTTCTACCGGTGCGGCTTCAACGATTAGTATATCTGAGTTGATGAAAAATGCGATTCAAGATCTTTCCAGCAAATTTACTCCAAGCAATAAAGCCGTGGAAAAAAATGAAAAAGTCAAGCCGGCCCCCACGGCAAAGACGGCAACCCCGAATTCTTTACTAAGTCTTTTAAAACAAATTTCTGAACTGGATCCTGCCATTGAAGCGTGTGGTATTATCAAAGGCGGAGAGATTGCAGCATCAGCGATTAGCAGTCGATTAAATAACGAATTAGCGAAAGAAGCGATAGGAGCGGTTTTAACCGTTTGCGATAAATACTCAAATTCGATGCGCATGGGGCAGATAATGACCGTTTCTATTACTTCCCAGTATGGGATTTTCCATATTGCTGAAGTGCAATCCGGCGTGTTTATGTACATTCTCACGGGCTCGGATACGAAACAAGGATTGTTTAACGTAGTGTTAAAGAAAATTCGGTCAGAAATCGGCCGTTTTCTGTGATTTTGTATGTAACATGGGGATATCATGAAAATGATAATTCGGTTTGTATAGTCGTCTATTCTTTTTTTATATAGGTGGTTGAAAAAGTCGGCCTTTTGATTTTTATATATAATTTCATAATAAATTACGCACGCTGTTTATAAATAAAGTGCGTAAA
>CAZUTM010000179.1:5007-9186 GCA_964623665.1 uncultured archaeon | reverse complement strand
TAACACATTGATAACCATATCCGGTTTTCGATTTCCGTACTCCGATGCATTATACGAGGAGACCGAACACGGTTCCTTAAAATTGCGGAAAAAGGAGATGTCAAACTGCAGATCGATAGTTTCCCCTTCATCTGTAAAATAATGATGAAGATCCCAAAATGTGCGCGATTCAGGAAAGTTTTCGGTTAAAACATGATATAGATAGGTGACTTCAGCCGAATGCGGTTCGCTTTCTCTTCGGCCGAGCCGTAATGGTTCTGCATCCGGATCTTTTTGATAGTCTTCTATAAAATCGGGTTTTGCATCCCTGATTCTCGTAGACATTTGATCTCCTCCATGAAATAATGAAAGTAACGATTTAAAAAGTTTTTTGCTTTAATTTTGAGCGCAAATCGAACCTTTATTGATAAAATGAATAAAAAAACCTTTTCTATTTGTGCTCCCCGCACGATAGATGAGATAAAAAAAATTTGTTAATTGTAATTTTGTCAAATTCGCATCTCAAACCTTGCTTGCTATTCTGAGAAGGTTTTCTTTGAACCAATCCGGGAGGAATAATCCGTTAAAACCTATGAAACAAAAGAGGGGGAGCAAGAATAAGGTGGTTAGATAAATGATCTCATTTTTTATTATGGCATCCACAAGTAAAGTAATGATGTTAAATATCAGAATACCAAAAAAGAAAATATTGATATTAATAACTGCAAAATAATGTATTTTCATCTCGATTTTTGCTTCTCCAGCCGGAATTTCTGATATTTGTTTTTTCATTTTTTTATAAAGTCTCATAGAAGAGCCAATCGCTTTAAAGAGAATCAATAATTGATATACCGTAATAATAATATAGCTTTCGATAATCAAATCATTGTTATTTTCACCAAATGGTATGTGTCCCCATCCATAAATTGCACCTAATAATAAATAAATAATGATTAAGAGTGCAATTATTTGAACTAATATGTTTTCCCGTTTCGTGATTTCTTTTTGATCCCATATTTCTTTTGATAGTCTCCAGAAATAATAATAGCCCAAAACTTGAAAGATAAACACAAATACAAAAATCATTACTTGTACTTGATAAGGATAGCCCCAAGGGTCAAAATATGAGATGAATGAGCAAGTACTATAGAAGATGATTGATAATAATAATAACCCAAACATTTTTGTTAAAGATTCTGCAATTTTTGTTCGTCGCTGCAAAAATCGCAATAAAGAAAACAGAAAGAGAAGAAGAAGAAATGCAGCAGAGATTGTTGTGGCGATTCCTATAAGAAGGTAGTTTCTTTCCATGAATGTTTGATTTGTTTTCTCAATATTTAAAATCTTTTTTATATATTTTAAAAAAAAAAAGAAATGTCAAATTCATTTAAAACATATCTGTAAATTCGAGTTAGAGATTTCCCAAAATGAAATTTGCAAGCATGCGTTCGGCTTCATCCGGGTTTTTCGCACCGCACGGCGGTCTCTTAAAGCCATAAGCAGAGATTGAATCTATTGGCCCTGAAGCGCCTTGATTTAAGGCAACTTTCGTTGAACGAATCACATCTGCCAACACGGAGCCTCCGTTTGTTCCATCGGTGGTCTGGATTTTAATGTCCATAATCACTTCCGAGCCCAAGAATCCTTTTCCTACGAGCCACAAAAAGGAATTTCTGTCATTCTTCAAATGCGGAACGTAATCGGATGTTCCGGATACAATTGGTGCATCCACATTTAATGCAGAGGCGACGGACATGCTTTTAATGGTTCTCTTCACATCTCTTGCTCTGTGAATGGTGTTCAATGATTCTGCGCCTCCTCCAACATCAAGCGCATAGGATTCTTTGATTTTTAATCCACGATTTCGCATGAGTTGGAGTAAGAGTTTTTGAACGATGGTTCCACCGAATTGGTCTTGGAGATCGTCTCCGATGAGCGGTAATCCCGCGTCTTGGAATCTTTTTGCGAACATTTTATTATTCGCGATTTCGGAGGGTGTCGCGTTGATGAAGGCACATCCTGCTTTTAGCGATTGTTCGGCATAATATTTGACAGATTCATCAGCGCCGGATGGCAGTAAGCAAAGAACTATTTCCGCTCCCGCTTCTTTCAACGATTTTGCTACATCAACTGGAGTGGCATCCGAGGGATCGATGATTTCTCTGGTCTCTTCAATCACTCCATCCATGATCGGGCCCATGAGTACTTTTAAGTCCCATTCTTTAGGGGCTTTTTCAACCAACATGGGGAGCTCATTTGCTTGAATTGCTTCGGATAAGGATTTATTGACTTTTGATTTTGCTACATCGAAGGCGGCAACGACGCCGATATCCGAGATATGGTACCCAGCAAGGGTTGGTCGGAGTACGCCATCGGTTTTCTGGGTTTTATAATATTCGATTCCTTGAATAAGGGCAGAAGCGGCGTTTCCAACACCGACGATTGCCAATTTGATTTTTTGCGGCATATACTCACTTCGTTTGGTATTGCGTTTCACAATCCTGGCGATGGTCATGCGGCTGATCCCGAAGTGTTCCATTGTTTCATTGTAGGTATGATTGGCGAGGTACGCAAGAATTTCTTCGTCGGAATTGTGTTGCGACATTATTTTGATAAAAGCGCATGTGAATAAAAATGTTACCGACCCCCGGCGCAGTAACATACAATATCGTCTCGAAGTTTACAAAGCCATTCGAAGTGCCGTATTATACTGCATTAATTCTTGAAGATTTTAACCAATAGATCGGTTAATTTTAGGGCACAAGATTCGATTTCGGGAGAAAGATTGAATTCGAAAAACGGTAAGTCGAGATTTTCATCGAATTCATCTAATGATATCTTATTGGGCTGAAATTGAACAAAGCGATCAGATATTTCTAATGATTGAGGTTTCGTCCCGAGCAAATAGACCGAATGTAACGAAATCTTTTCGCGAAGCCTTTTCAAGACCAAATGAATAGGCAACGTATGAGAACTAATCGGCATATTGGGCACGAATTGTGATTCCGGACATAAAAACACTGAAGTGTTCAACTCGCGACCCTCAATTGCATCCAAAATAAGCAGAAGATCGGGATTGAACTCCACGATTTCTTGAGTTCTTGAGTCAATAACAATACCGGCATTCATCAATTTAATGGTTTTGCCCGAAAACGTTCTGAATTGATTAGTTATTTTCTCATACGATGAGCCGAGCAAAATTTTAAATCGCTCAATCAAATTGTAAATCATATAGGGCCCGAACCCATCATCTCCCATTCGATTCTCTCCAATCCCCACAATCATTATTCTCTGTTTATCCTTTATCAATTCAATCATTTGTTGTTCCAGAGATCGCATACAAAATACGAAAGTTTAGAATCGAATAAAGGTTTTTATAATTGAACATGGGGAATCATGGTAAAAAAAAAACTCCGAAATCTGCTAATTGTGAAGCGAATTCGGATGAAATTTTAATGGAATCCGAGTTGGATGATGAGGATGAAGATTACGAAGAGTTTGATCAAAAAGAAACCGTGAATTTGCCTCCCGTGGATGCTAAAATTGTAGGAAATCAAATTATCTCTTCCTTATCTTCCTCCGCTGTTTATTATTATGAGCGTCATTATTACGGAACGAAGGAAGCGGACTCAATCCTCTACAATCCCTTTGAGGCAGTGATTCTTCATGAGCGAAATAAGATGGTGGTCCTTTCCGACCATGATAATCAACCAATGGATTTTAAACGATTGGTTGCCTTTGCCGTCAATTTGGATGAGAAATTTTGGATGCGATACCAAGTCTATCGCGATTTGCGCTATCGAGGATACATCGTACGTATGGGAATCGGAGGATCTTTAGATTTCCGTATTTATCCTCGAGGCGCGCAGTTGAATACTGATAATGCAAAATCCTTTATTTGCGTATTGCCTGAAGGCTATCCGGTAAAAATCAGTACTTTAGAAGCCGTATCGAGACAGAGCCTCGCAAGCAGAAAAGATTTACTCTTGGCGATTGTAGATCAATTAGGCGATATCTCTTATTATCAAATGAGCAGTTATCCCTTCAAGGAAAATCACAAAAAAGAACCCTTTTTTGCGGGACTGACCCAAAAAAATGGATGAATCAAATCAATTCACAATAATCTTGCAAGAAATACAAGAAGTGGGCGTAATGCCCACCGCTTTATGAGTAAAACTAAAAATTAAGTAGAAATGAAAG
>CAZUTM010000179.1:0-4907 GCA_964623665.1 uncultured archaeon | reverse complement strand
GAACGAAAACGAGCATGATGCATGAAAGGAACGAAAACGAGCATGATGCATGAAAGGAACGAAAACGAGCATGATGCATGAAAAAAATGCAAAGAAAAAAAACCAATTTTATAAAAAAAAAATTTAAACTATGAAAGAAAGGAGAAACTGAAAATTTATGCCATACAAATTTTGTATAGACACCTCGGTTGTCGTAAGCGGGAAAATCTTAGATATGATCAATTCAAACGCTTTGATCGAATATAAAGCCGAACCCGAGTATGAATCAAAAACCGGAAAAATCGAACTCATCCTCTCGCGCGTGATGTTAGCCGAAGTCGAAAATCAAGCAAATAAAGATCGGGCTACCGGTGCGCGGGGGATGCAAGTGTTAGAACAGCTCTATATCTTGGAAAAAAAGGGTCAATTGGTGCTTACCCCTGTAGGCGCTCGACCCACCCTTGAACAAATTCAATTGAATCCCGGTGGCGAATGCGATTCTCTAATACGCATGCATGCCAAAGAAGCGGGTGCAATCTTGATTACCGAAGATCATGTGCAAACGGTCTTCGCTATGATGGAAAAAATCCCCGTTCTTTACCAACACTCAGCCCAAAAGGAAGAGAAATGCCATGAAAAAGGGTTTTGTAAATTAACCGAATATTTCGATGACCAAACCATGAGCGTCCATCTCATCGAAAATAATGTACCGCTGGTGAAACGGGGAAGACCCGGAATGTGGAAACTGGAACCGCATTCCAAGGATTCGAAAATATTGGATAAAAAAGCACTTGACGCCATCGCCGCAGATATTTATGAAGAAGCCAAAAACTCACCCCACAGTTTCATCGAAAAAGAAATGGATGGAGTCTCGGTAATTCAATTAACCAACCATCGGATTGTGATCTGCAGGCCGCCATTTTCTAATCAAGTGGAAATCACCGCGGTAAAACCTCTCGTAAAACTAACCCTTGAGGATTACAACTTGGATGATGAAATCATGGCACGACTTGATGAAGCTGAAGGAATTCTGGTGGCGGGAAGTCCCGGTGCGGGAAAATCGACTTTTATTAGCGCATTAACCGAATTCTATTGTTCTAAAAATAAAATCATCAAAACCCTCGAAAGTGTCCGGGATTTGGTCGTCCCCAAAGAGGTCACACAACTGGCACCGCTTGATGGTTCTTTGGAAAATACAAGCGACATTTTACTTCTCATACGACCCGATTTCACCATTTTTGATGAAGTACGAACCAGCAGCGATTTCAAGATTTTCGCGGATATGAGGTTGGCGGGAGTCGGACTCGTCGGAGTTGTACACGCAAGTAAGCCGATCGATGCAGTTCAACGATTCATTACGCGTGTTGAATTGGGCGTCATCCCAAGTGTCGTAGACACCGTGATTTTCATCGCAGATGGAGAAGTTCAAGATGTCTTATCGCTAGAACTTACGGTCAAAAAACCCTCCGGCTTTGAAGACAAGGACCTTTCTCGACCCGTCGTCGAAGTTCGTGATTTCTTAAGCGGAGAATTGTTATACGAAATCTATAACTTTGGAAGCGATACGATTGTCGCCCCGCTCAGAGAAAACCAGCGATCCGGAAAAGGAACAAAGAAAAAAAATAAAAAAGCAAATAAACGGGAAAGATACGAGCCAACCAATGAAATGGAGTATGATGGCTATGAACTTCCAGAAAATTACATTCAATTTGAACTCATTCATAAAAAAAATGCTATTATCTTAAACGCCGGACTTGAAAATGCCAATCAGTTATTTGATATCTTCTCGGGGGATAAACATCTCTTCACGGCTGCGGCAAATGAAAGAGGAGAAATCCTAGTCACCAAACGATCGAAACGATGGGAACAAGTGAAAAAAGCAGCAATGAGAAATGAACCGTTATTCGGAGTTATTCGCTAGATGCTTTTCGCGAATCGCAGATTTAAGACTATTTTAATCAAATAAAGAACCGACCTTTTTTCCGTATCAATTCAACACAAAACGGGCGCAATCGCATCGCATCATCCGATACCCTTTACCGGCAAATAAAGTGCAACGAAACTATCCACGAGGCGACCGCGCTCGACTCTCAGAATCACGAAAAAAATGCCAAGAGACAAATCAAAGAGTAACTCCATTCGGCAAAAGCTTTTATAAGAAATTTTTCTTTGAGATATTGGTGCTTGCTATGACCGAAAAAACCGAAATCCGTGCAGAGAACACGTTTCGCATAGCATTGGTAAACCACCTAAGCGAGCAAGATCTGTGGATATATGCAACATTTTTTCACATTCTGTCATCAAAATCGTAAACGGTGAATGTTTCACAATCATAGCAATAAAATTCTTGTACATATACGGCGCCATCTGATGTTGCACCGGCTTTCCACCAGATGCATTTAGTATTCATGCCACCGCATTTTCCGCAAGTTTTCTTTATTTCATGAGTATTTTCTCCATCGATCTTTCCGTACTGCGCTGATTTATGGATTGAAATTTTTAAATATTTATTCTCTTGCTCTGCTACATTTGGGTGTAAATTCTTTTTAAATTTCATTGGGGGAATTAATTTTTAAATTTTTTGAGGAACACCGTTATACATAATTTCATTAAATTTCATGAACATTTCGTTATTTTTTATTTAGATTCGAAATTTTTTTCGCTAACTCCGCACCGAGAACAAACGATTTATAGAGATTGTCTTCGCTGATTATATCGAAATTATCGCCCATCGAATGGATTTTCGTTGAAAGGCCGGAAAATGTGGCCGTGAGGTATTTTCTTTCAATGAACGGAAGGGCATCTGTCCACCCCCCTATGGGTAAATAGCCTTTCTTGATCTCTATTCGTTGCTCTTGGGCGACTTCTTCTACCATCTTGGTCATTTCCGGTGCCACTTGCGTTTTTGGAATTCCGATGGCATCGTTAAAAATGAGAGGGCCTTTCAAACCTGCGAGGTCATAATTAATAATAAATGCTCGTTTCGGGTTCCACCGCTCTTGATTTTCTCTGTTTTTTATGAAATTCCACGCTCCGGTAAGCCCGATTTCTTCCGCAGCCGAAAATAAGAACGTAATATTTGCGTTCCCAAGGGGTTTTTCTTTGAAATACTGCATCAATTCCAATAATAGCACAATAGCGGTGCCGTTATCCGCAACTCCAATTGATTCGTTTGCTACAACATTGCCCGCTAAAATTATAGCCGAAACGACCGAAATCAACGCACAAACCCATAGAACCCTTTTCAGAGATTCAACGATTGGGGGCATGTGGAAATACCCAAAAATCCCTATTATTCCGCTGATCAGAATAAGAAAAGCGCACAATAGCAGAATTATATAAAATACCGCTCGCATAAACCCGGTTAAGCGATTAGATTTGCTGTCGTAGTGTCCAACAAACACGACTTCAATATTGCTCGGATCATTCGATGTCTCTGCAAAAATATTTTCGGTCCAGATTATCTTCTTTTTCCACGGTGCCGGCACATCGGGCGCTTGCCCAATATCGACCGATCCCTTCGAAACCATCGAAATATTGATGAAAATAAGAATAATCGGAATAATAAAAAGAAGAGGATGAATGGAAAAGAGAAGCGCTGAGATAACACATAACAGCGCCGCCATGAAATTGGAAAACCCTTGAAGAAAATTGATGCGGTAGAGAGAAGTAGGAACAGGTTCGGTCTGTACCGTGTATCCCATTTCCTCAATTTTTTGTTTAAGGTATTTTTGGGTTGATTTCTCGCCTTCGCTTCCTACAAGCCTCGGAATGGAGACCTCTTTTAAATGGGCCATCATCCGTGCAATTCGGGCGGCCGTTGATTCAGTAAACTCATGATTCATGTGATATTTAATCAAAGATATTAAGAAAAAAAAAGTTTCTCTATTGAGCCACGGGCAGCGGTTGCGGGCAATCCGAATGCTTCTTAAACATAAAAAACCTTTCCGTTCACCGGAGTATCCATAACATCCGGATGCAGATTGTTATTGAATAATGGTTGTTACTACTTCGGAAATAGATAAAAAGATAAACACATTTTACAGTCTCGATAATAAGGTGCGACTCATACAAATGAAAAAACAAGATCCGAAATCCCTACGTCAAATTGCCTCGACAATTGAAGCCGACATAAAAAAATATCGCATACAACGGTTGAACAACAATCTGATGTTGTACGAACCCGATGCGAATCTCGTAACGTTCCTTTCAAGGGTGAATGCTTCTGGCTCACATTCTATAATCACAGAATTCTGCGTCATCGTGTCTTTAAAACTCAAAGTTTCCCGTCGTGCTCTGAGGTTTGATCAGCGGGAATTTTTTGCTTTGCTTGGCTCGCTTCGGGGCCTGCGTTCCTTGGCTATTAAATGCGACGCCATTGATCTCCCTAATTCGATCGGAGCGTTGAAACAAGCAAGAAAAGGGCTTTACCTCGGGGAAAAATCCTTTCCACACAAAAAAATACTCTCCAAACTTCTCTCCTTTTCCAAAAAGACGTTAATAGAAATTGCGAAAAATCCGAATGCATCCATACACAAAGAATATGCGCTCTTATTCACCGATGGTTCCGACTGGGTGCGGCGTGCGGTTGCGGGCAATCCGAATGCCCATTCGCACAAAGAATATGCGCTCTTATTCACCGATGGTTCCGACTGGGTGCGGCGTGCGGTTGCGGGCAATCCGAATGCCCATTCGCACAAAGAATACGCGCTATTATTCACCGATCGTTCCGAGGAGGTGCGGGAGGCGGTTGCGCAAAATCCGAATGCCCGGATGCTGAAAGACTATTTATGGCTTCTCGAAACCCCAAGTCGCTCAATATATGATATTATTCGAGATCCGGTCTCGGTGAATCATTCCACATTTAAAGAGCTATTCACCGATGCTTCCTACGAGGTGCGGGGTACGGTTGCGGGCAATCCGAATGC
>CAZUTM010000178.1:0-9350 GCA_964623665.1 uncultured archaeon | reverse complement strand
ACCGCCCGGACTCGAAGAACCGCTGAATTGATTAATTTCGAGATCTTCTTCATCATACTTTTTGCTTTGTTTGTTATTTTCATTGCTCATTGATTATACCTCCGTTCTCTTTATCCCAAATCCTAAATACGCAACGCTTAGATAAAATATGATTAATATTAATAAAGGGCCAATGTCGGGCATGATACCGCGAAGCGCAATATCCCGTAACATCGGAATTGCATAAGCCATTGGGAATAATCGGGCAATTCGGGTCATGATAGGCGGCATTAAATCCAATTTCAGAAAGGCATTTGAGAATAATGTGACCATGATAAAAATAACGATAAACATTTGATTTGCTTGCTGTGATGTTCTTGCAACCGAAGAAATAGCGAGACCCATTGAGATGCCGACCAACCCGCATAATATAAGCGCAAAAAAGAACCAAAACAGCTCTCCGCGGCAATAAAATCCGAAAAATTGCACCATAATAAAAATTTCTAATACTTGAATAAGCATAACCACGCTATACGAAAATAATTTGGCTAATAACAGATCTTTTTTTCCGGATGGCGTAAGGATTAAGCGTGGCAATGCTTCTTCGGAAACGATACTTAAAGAACATAAATTCATATCCAACCCCACAATCATGAGGGGCAAAACCATCGGAATCGCATAATTTAGCACTTGTGATTTGTAAAAGGGCACATCATATTCGAAATATGGCATAGCCATGGTAAAATTTTCAAAGGTTTGACTACGCAATTTGAACATCCCTATTGGTTCGGACATCGCAGTCTTTAACCCTTCCAACACGTTCAAATCCGAGCCGTCTGCAATCAATTCGATGACAGGGCTTGATTTATTGCGAACCAATTCCGAAAAATTTGCCGGAAGAATGATAATTGCATCAATTTTATCTTCTCTCAATAAACGAAGAGATTGGTTATACGACGTGTATCTCCTTTCAAGACTTGTGACATTGAAATAATTATTTTCGTAAAGAGTAAATGCGGAGCAATTGTATTGAACCACTTCGACAAACAACTTATCATATTGGGAAGTTTGGTCTTCTGCATAAAAACTATCCGCAAACATATCATCTTCGGTGATAACCACTACCGTAAAGAACTTTTGAGGGCCACCCCCGCTGGATAAACCAAAAATAATAATGAGAATAACCGGAATGATGAAGATTAGGAATAAGGTTCGTCGATCTGTTTTCAACCGCTGGAATTCTTTTACCATTAAACTGCCTATATTCGCCATGTTTCGGTTTAATTTGGGCCTTAAAACATATAATAGTTGTGCCACCTTTTGTTACACAGAAGCGGGACGTGAAACGAACGAAATTTAATTTTTGTGTCAAATCTTTTTAACACATTAAAATTAAAGACATATGAACCCATTTAAAAAAATTTATGCCGGCCGCGAACATTCTCACAGCATAGTTAGTTCTGAATTAGCGAATCGACTATTTCTCAGCCGTTCTTTCTCAGCCGTTCTATTTCCCAATTATTAATTTTATTTTTAAAAAAAAGTGGAAGAAGAACGCTTCAACGCTTATGTTTTATGATTTTAACGATGAAGACAAGTCCGACCAACGCGGAAGCACCGATAATCGCCAATTGCAGTATTGGAAGATCAGGAATTTGGAAAATATTTTCATTTTCCGAATCATTTGAGCCATCAGAAGGCGAGTTTGGGTTGTGTGGTGGTTCTTGAGGCTTCGTACCGGGATCTTGTGGCGGTTGTTGAGATACGTTATATACGGTTAATCGGAGTTCTATTTCAGCAGAATTATTCGAGGAATCGAATACACGAATCGCAATCGCGTGGTCTCCTTCAGTGAAATTGAGAGAAATATTTTTCGCAAGATTGAGATTGGTCCAATTCCCGCCATTGATTGAAAGTTCCACCAGAACGACCCCCCAATTGTCTTGATAATCCCATTCGATGAAAATGATTCCCGCACTATGATTGGTATTATTGAGAGGCGCGAGAAGCCATAGATTGGGCGGTATTATGTCGATGTCCGGAATTGCGGCATGGATTACAATCGAAGCGTTTGCAGTTCTATTATCGGTGTCAAAGACTCTAATAGTAATCAAATATGAGCCATTTTCAAAATCATGGTTGTAAAATGTATTGATTCCGATGTTCATCCACGATGTTTGATTATTGAGCGAAATTTCATAGTGATGGAGGCCCCCGGGTACCGTTGCATTCCAAGTTATATGTACGGGATTTGCAGTAATAAACGAATTGTTGTTTGGAGTTAAAACGGTGATTTGGGGAGTAAGTGGTTGGCTTGCGCTCACGACATTAAAGAATACTTCTGCCGTTGCCGAGTTATTTGCTGCATCCTTCACTCGTATTTTGACGTTGTATAGGGCTTCACTACAATTAAGCGTCAGATTTTTAGCCATGTTTTGATTTACCCAAGCGCTTCCGTTGATCGATGCTTCAACCAACACGACATCTATGTTGTCTTCGTAATTCCATTGAACCGAAACATTTCCTTCGCTGTGGTTGGTATAGTTTTGCGGAGAAATGATCCATACCAAGGGCGGATAGTTATCGTTGGGTGCGATGGCAACATTGATCACGATCGATGCGTTTGCGGTTTTATTTGTTTTATCCCAAGCGCGCACCGTTATTCGATAGCTCCCGTTTACGAAATAAGCAGAATGAGAAGTATTCAACCCAACATTGAGCCATGAGGATTGATTATTGAGCGAGATCTCATAATAAGCCAATCCGCCATCATCGGAAGCGGCCCATGTGACATTCACAGGATTCTGGGTGAAATTGGAGTTGTTTGCCGGGCTTGTAATGGCTATAACGGGTGGGTTTTTATCGACGGGAATTTTTTGGGTTATAAGAGATTCGAGCACACCGGAAGTTCCTTGATAGCCCCATGCCCAAATTCCAAGGCCACCTAACTGCATATCATTAATATAATCCATCTTTTTACCCAAAGAATATGCATTATCGCACCAAACTTGCCTCCATGTTCCGGAAGAGTAATAATTATACCATTCGCATTCATAGGTATCATCATAATATAATGTTGGATTAAGAGATTGTTTTTTCGCTTCGTTTGCAGAATATGTAATCGAAGATCCCGAACCGTTTGTAGGCGCATGTTTTTGCGTTCCCGTCACCGGATAATCATATCCGTAGAAAGGCAAGCCAAGCACGATTTTTGATGCGGGCGCACCTTTATTTAGATGCGCATAAACGCTTTTATTCAAATTATAGGATCCGCCATATAAGGGTGCCGTGGGACCCGCGGTGGATGAGCCGGAATAGTAATACCCGTAGCCCATCAACATTAGCGAATCGCACCAAATCGAGAGGTTTCCGTAATCATACGTGTTCCACCAATCAACCGATGGCGTACAGAGACTCACATGATAATTCGGATTCGCCGCTTTGAATGCTGTCGAAAGTTCGCTCATGAATGTGACCAACCGGACATCATCGCCCGAAGTTTTTGGATGTTCAAAGTCAATGACAACCCCATCGGCATTTCCCGTTTGAACTTGCGTTAAAAGGGTATTGATCGCTGTGGCTCGATACGTTGCACTT
This sequence comes from uncultured archaeon, assembly GCA_964623665.1. Classification (GTDB taxonomy): domain Archaea; phylum Asgardarchaeota; class Lokiarchaeia; order Sigyniarchaeales; family Promethearchaeaceae; genus CAZUTM01. The sequence continues at coordinate 5,774 of CAZUTM010000178.1, read as the reverse complement.
GAAATCAGCGTTGTGATTTCTGTCGAATTGAACATAGTTGCGGTCAATAACACGTTGGTTTTATTCGCTTTAATTTGGTTTACAAGCGAAGTCCGCGGCCATCCATTTGCCGTGCGTATGGTGCCATCGGGTTTTAAATCGATGGAGAACCATGCAAGATGGGACAACGGCGTCCAATTCTGTGTTTCGCTGACCCAATAGGGTAAAAAGCCCATTACCACCTTAGAAGCGTTGTAAATCGGCGCCTCGGGCGATTCGTCGAGCAAAAATACATAACTTGAATGACAGTATTTCACCGCTCCGCTATAATAAAAGCGATGCCATACACCATCTTTCAGATCGGAAACGAACCGCATCCCGGGATACACTTGCCCGAAAATCGAATAATTAGTGCCCGGCCCATCCCGAACATTAAGCGTGGTCGAAGCATTCACTTGAAAAGGGATATTACCAGTCACATTGACCGTGTACCATCCCGCGCACCAAGCAGACCGATCATCGAACCAAAAATGCCACCAAATCTTGCCATCCGTATCAATGATGTACTCGTACGCAATATATTCTTGGTTTTGACTTATCGTTCCGATAGCTTGATAGAAACTATTCTGCTGGTTTTTTGCAGGGCCCACCCGAACATTAAGCGTGGAAGTGTTCACCCTAAAATGGTAATAGGAAGCGGGTTGTTCATTGATTTTATAGAAGGTCGCGCAAGAAAAGGAAGCAAGCGTAGTCCAAAACGAGCGATTCCAAACATCTGAAGTGTGCCCCGCTAACCCCAAATCGGTGGCATTTCTCCACACCACGATCATTGCATGTTGATATTTATCACCGGATTTATTTCCGAAGATCAACACGTCCCCTCGCTCAATAGAAGCGGGAATTGTAGCATTCGTATCTATTATATATGTAACTTGCGTGTTTTGGTAATTTTTTAAATGAAGATGGAGATAATCGCAATACGGAATCGTTCCGTTGCTGTAAGTAGAAGGCCGATCCACATCCGGATACACGCCGTAACCCAAGCCGTTGGTACCTTTGTATAATGAAAGACCACCGGCAATCAAGCATTGGGATACAAAATTGGCGCAATCACCGCCGGAAGACGTGAAATCATTATACCGCCAATTTCTCGCATTATACCATTGATTGGCATATCCAACGGCCGCATTTCGTACATAATTCATTGTAGTTGGAATAGCCAGACTTTGCAATTCACCCATTGGAGGCGCATCATCGAATTCATGAAGATTAGGTTGGGTATCATTTCGTGTAATAGGGAATGAATACAATAATGAGATAAAAAAGAGTCCGATTAGTGAAATGGTTAATTTTTTTAACCTCAAGGACTCCTTCCTCTTCGGTTTTTTCTGAGCCATAAATTGATTCAAATTCATCCATTTAGAGCAATTCCCTTTCGATTTAAGCTTTTTCTACATAGATTTTGTGATTTTGTGATTTTCAAATCCAAAAGAATTAATTAACGTTTCAAAAAAGCGACGAAAAAAGTCGCTCCCCACCGGACCGAATGGGAATCGGAATTCTTGGTGCAAGAGAAACAACGCGCGGATCTACTTGAAAGAGAACTTAAAAAACTTAAACATTTTGATTAATTTATTAAATCATTTTTTTATTCAAATATACCCGGTCGACAACACCGATGGCTTGAATCGGCTTCTTATTAAATGATTTCAATCGCTCGACCCCTTGCTTACTCATTCCGACCAACAGATTTCGCAGACAGCCTGTGACTTTCAACTGTATTCTGTTTTCATTCTTTAAAATAGCGTTCGGTATTTGGATTCGATAAGGCGGCGCAAAAAGGGTGCCGATAAAATTTCCATTGATGGAAACCTCCGCTATTTCATGGATTTTTGTGAATTCGAGCTCAAAACAACGCTCATGACTTTGACTTACCTCGTTCATTAGTTTAGAACCATTACTTTCTTCAAGCGTTTTTCTAAAGTTATCTTTCAGCGAGAATTCGGCTGTATAGATGAACGGGCCGGAATAGCGGCTAAATTTGGTTTTTCTTAAATCAATTGGGAATTTGCATTTCATAGTTTCTTTATTGTATGTAATCGTCCAACTTTTAATCTCTTGTTTTTCCCATTGGATTTTTATCACCGGTGCAATCTTCAATGAATGGGGTATGTGTTTAAATGATAACGCGATTGATTCGTAAGCTGTAAATTCATAGCGCATGATAGTTTGGGTTTCTTCTTGTCTGACAATCGGGAACGGTTCTTCTTTTCCGGTTAGCAGATCCAATTTATACGGGTAGCAATTGGGTTCTTGAATTGAAAATTCGATGGTTTTTGAGGCGGAAGTTCCGTTCCTTAAGAAATAGAGAACCGAATCGGAAAATCGTTTTTTAATATAACCAAATCTTTGAACAGATTCATTTAAAGACACGAACGGCTTGATTTTGCATCCATTCATAAGAAGATTGATTACATCTTTATTTTTTTTTATGAAGTGAAACGCCGGCTTTTTCTTAATATCTTCAACGATTTTGTTGATTTTCAAATCATTTTCTTCCCAATTCAAGAACCCGGACTGTCGATTTGGGATAGCGCCGATGAAAATCAAATGAATGCCTTGTTCCGATATGGATTGTAGTTTTTCTGCAAGATCCACACTCAATGAAGTTTGGAGAGGGAAAATTATCGCTTTCAAGGTTGCACTGCCGATATTCAAAGAGCCTCGTTCCGTTGAAGCGTTAAGGATGCATTCTTCGTTAATATGGATATAGTAATACCCATGATCGGTTAGTATTTGACCCAATTTCTGTTGATTTACTGTAAGTTCGTCGAATTTTGAACGTTTTTTTTGTTTGAACCAATTAATTGGGCCTTTGAGCGGAATGACATCGAATCCTTCGAGATATCCTCCCACCAATTCTTCTTTATGAATCTGTTTGTAATCATAGTTAAAATGAGGGTAGAAAATAGCAATTTCGACTACGGTTTGTCCGGTTTGCATCAAATATTGACCACGAGATACATAGGAATTCAAAAGATGAAAATAGGGAGAAAACGAATTGTTTCGATTAAAATTATCAGAGAAATCTGGAGGATTGAAGGGGTAATAGCCGGGAAACGCATCTTCTTTCGAAAAATATGGATACCCATGATAAATCATTCGATTGATGCCCGCAATAAAAAGTCTATCCGCTGCAACTTTCCATTTAAGCGGCGTCGTTAAATATTCGCGATCTGCCCAAACCAACGATTCACAAGAAACTTCTTTTTTGCTATAGAGCACACCCGCGGACCCTGCAAGTCTTAAAAAATCTAATAGCCCGCCGGCAAATAATTGCTCGGATTCCGGTATATCCGCTCTACCGTAGCATTTTAAAAGATCCGCATGAATTCCGTATGCTTGGATTCGATTTTTCAAGCCTTTCGGACCCAAAAATTCCGAAATTCCTTGAGTGAACTCCTCACAAAAAAGATCCGAAACGGTAAGCCAATAATCATATCTCAATCTATCGCCGAGTCCGTTGGGAAAATCGTAACACGGCTTTTCGCCTTGGAAGAACACAAAAAAATATTGATTATCGTGATTCGGCACCAAGCAGACCGGAAGAAATTTTCGAATATCGTACCCCCGCTTTGCTATGAAATACTCAAAGAATTTTGGGGTCCAAAACCATTCGGCCGCCAATTCTTGCGAGTCTGTAAATATAGCTCTGAGCGTTCCTTCAACTAATTTTGAATCTAAAAATGTTTGCGGCAATAATTTTGAAAGATGGAATTGAATAACGGACTTGTCCAAATGATCAAGCGTGAGACTCAATTTGTTCACATCATCTCGTACATCGTTCATGGGAGTCATACATGAAGGTCCACCGAAAAACACAAATAAGCGCCACGTACCTTTCGGTAGCTCATAATTAATGCTCCGATTTTTCGGGTCAACATAAGGGCTAAGATCGATAATAGAGGTATTATCAAGTAATCGTGCTTTTGGAAACATGTAATTCGGATCTCCATCATGTTTCAATGATTTACATGCACATACCGCTACGGGTTTAAAAAGATCCATTCGAAATTTCGATTGAACAAAGCCTACAATGCCTTTCATGAGTTTATCTTTTTTATAATACGGAGAAAGATTCATCTCCGGAAGCCTTAACGGTGTCTTATTTTGCCCTTTCACTTTTTCGGTTCCCATGATGAGAATTTGCATATTTTTTTCATAATCGATATGAGTTCCTCCGGGTGGCCACGAAGCACATATCGTTAGATCAACAAACATCCCTAATGCTTTGGATCTTTCCAACACCGCTTGCAACATCTCGAAATGATATTCTTTCAGAAATCGATGTAAATACTCGGCGCGATCTTTTCGCTTCTGTCTCGACACACCAAACAGAAAAGGTTGGACCTCCACACCACCAATACCAAACGCATCCAATTCTTCAATTTCACGGATCAATTCTTCTTTTTCAACATCTAAGCCGGGCCACCACCATCGCACCATAGGTCGATACCCCTTTGGAGGTTTGTGCCAATCCCGGGGAAATTCTTGCATAATATGCAAAGAAAAGCCTTTTCTTATAAAAAGCATTTTATTGGGCATGATTTTCACAAAGGGCGATTTCCGGTTGTGGTTTGAAATTCAAGAACCCGCGACAGCAATACATAGCAAAGAGAATTCCAACCAAAGAATCGCAAATTTATTGATTCATGGATGGACGGGAAATCGAACGCGCCTAAAATTCATTGTGAAACAATTGTTAGAAATTGGACAATCTGTTGTATTAATAGATTTACCCGGACACGCAGAATCACCGCATAACGACGATCTCGATTACAGTCTTGACACCATTGCCTCGCTTCTTGATACCTTCATTCGAAAAGAATTAATTGAAAAAGCAAAATTTAGTAAACTAAATATCATCAGTCATTCAATGGGCGGAGTCATTGCTCAAATAATTGCCTCGAAAAAGCCAGTTTATCTTCAGAAACTCGTATTGTTGGCAACCAGCCCCAATCCCATGAAAGGGAAAAAAATCGGTTATCGAGTACTCGCCATGATTTTTCCGCTCATTTCAAAAAAATTCTTAGAAAAGGATAAAAAAAAGAAATTGGCTTTAGGATTTGAATATTTTCCGGAATTTACACCAGAAAATCAAAAATTATTACCGAATATCATCGCTGTTGAAAAATATTTGAAACAAATCGTTAAAATCAATCTCGAAAAACAAATCCAAAATATTGAATGTCCGATATTGCTGATTATGGGTGAATTGGATTCATTTGGGGATTCAAAAGCAATACTTGGTTTCGAAAAAAACCTGCCAAAGAGAGAAATTATTGTGATCGAAAATACTGCTCATTACCCTTTTATCACCCACAAAGAATATTGTATCGAATCGATCATCTCGTTTTTGCGTCAAGATTGAATGATAGATTAAAACACGATTATAATAATATTGAAACAACACATAAACATGCAAAAAAAAGGCTGAAAAAAAGTTTCGATGGACCGTATTATCCACGTTCAGAATATGCTGTGGATATTCGTTGGGAATGACCCTTTCCCTTGTTTTTTTTTAATGTGAACACATCTTAAATCAATGAAGAAGGGTTAATTTTTAAAAATTTAGACTTTTTTTGGTTTTCTTTCACATCAAGTGCAGAAATAGAGATTCGAGCTTAATCATTACCCCATTAGTCGATCACAAGCAAAAAAAGATAAAAAAAACACTGCAAAAGGACTATTTTGAATAAATAATTACAAACCTTTTTTTCCGTATCATTTGGAAA
>CAZUTM010000177.1:0-9500 GCA_964623665.1 uncultured archaeon | reverse complement strand
TACGTTTTCATTTGAATCGACTTTTTACTGCATAAAATCGATTTATCAAAGTGCAAAAGAAATAAAAAGAGGATTCCATGCGCCATGCGGAATTCGTACATTTTTTGTACATTTTTTGTACATTTTTTAATATCTATTGTAGTTATCTTTTCTTTTATTTTGAAATTTCTTTTCAGACTCCCTCTTCGCTTCTTTTTCTTCTTTCTTCTCTATCTTTTAATCTTTAATTGATCCGCTATCTTTAACTTTTGCGCTGCAGTGAAACTGAAACTGCGTTCGAGAGAGAATCTTGAGAAAAACTCGTGAAAAAAATCGATTTGGCACCAGATTTAACTAACGAACTCACTTTCAACGAACTCCTCTTGTCAACACCCTAACAAATCTTATTACGGGTTTTCACTTGCATTGCACTTTTTCATAGGGTCTGATGGAACAACACTTCTGTCCAATTTCTTCTTTTTTGTCTAAACAGTTTTGTCTTAAAAATTCATTTTTGTATTAGAAAATTTCTAATAATTTTTACAATTCCCACAATTTACATATCTAAATCGGTTTTGCAGCATTTTTCGCTGTAATTTTTGATTTTGTGTGGGAAAAATTGAGAGATCCCGTATCTATTCTATTGGATAAATACGGGATCTTCGGTAAAAACGTTCTAAAAACAAAAATATTCTATAAAACAAATATATTTCATTTGTTCTGCGAATTTTTATTGAGTTATCGAGTTCGTGCATACAATGAATCGGTTCTATTGTCATTTTCGCTTTTCTACTATCAAAAAATATTGAACTGTGTTACGGATATTGTTGCTCGAAATTGCATGCTGAAAATCCAAAAAAACGCTGAAAAATACAATAATTTCTTATAATAGAGATAAAAAAGTATAATTAGATCAAATTTTTTATTTTCTATATGCAAACGGAATCTTTAATACCCAAAATTAAAGAGATTTTATCCTTAAAATTAAGTGCAGAAGATATTTTAGAACGGTTACATGAATTGGTTGAACCGATTTGGGAAAAGGATAATTACGATTTGTTTTCAGAACGCGAATGCGAAATAATTCACATTATAATTTACGATTGGGGACCTTTAAGCGCAAAAAAAGTGCTTAAAAAAATTCGCGAAATTCTTACTATATCTTAGATTTTTTCTTTTTTCTAATTTTGGATAGTAAGTACCATTTCCACACTTGAATCTTCTTTGGTCTTTGGATTTTCTTATTGATTTTTTTATCTATTAGCCCTTCTTTAGAAAATTCTAATTTTTGTTTTTCTAAATTTTCATCTGCTGCAATTTTAATCCCATGACTTTTCAAAAAAGATTGTTCATCTTTCTTTCCTGTGCTATGAAATACTTGATGATCACAATAGATAACAACACCATCTTTTTTGACTATTTTGAAAATTTGCAGATCACCAGGAATAGATCCTTTGTGAATCCTTTCTTCCCACCCTTCTTTACTTTGTATTTTACGTGATGGAATAGGTTTTCCAATCGTTGTTTTTTTCTTACGTTTATTCTTTTTTGTGTAATTCATAATCAAAAAATGAAATATTTTAATATATTTAAGTTCTAATTCAATTGTAAAAAAGAGCGAAAAAAAGCAGAGAATTAAGGAGTATGTAATTAAAAAAAGATAAGACAAATATTTAAATTTGTATAACAACATCATTAAATAATGATAACTAAGTCTTTGGAAGTTATCATTTTAGTTTGTTAGAATTGAAATTATGAAAAAATAAAGGATGAAAAAACATGTCGGAAGTTAACATTTTAAATTTTGCTGATATCTCAATTGAAGAATTACAAAAACAACCGGAATTCAAAAATGTAAAAATTAAACGTCGAAAATTTGCACTCAATCGTCAACAGAGACAAGAATTGTTGGAAATGGCAAAACAGAATTATAAGCACTATTTGCTTATCACGCTGCAGTTATCTACAGGTATTCGGGCAAATGAACTAATTAATTTAACTATCTCTGATTTTAATTATATACAACAGACGATAGATATTCGATCTCGGGTAGGCAATCAATACGTTCTTCAATTTAAAACAAAAACAGAGAGTTCGAATCGCACTGTTCCTGTCCCACGCAGTATTGCAGAATCTCTCAGATTATATATCGGCAAAAGAAAAACCGGTTATATTTTCGAATCGCAAAAACATACAGAGAAAAATAAAAATCGATTAACCAAACAGAGTTATATTCGTATTGTAAATAATTACGCTAAACGTTGTAAATCTATAGGTACAGCAATTGGTAGTCATTGTTTACGCCGAACATACGCATCATATCTTTTATCACAAAATGTAAAATTGGAATATATTAGTCGAGCATTGGGCCATAATTCGATACAGACCACTCTGAAATATCTGTTCGAGATTGAACCTGCCGATTATCAACATGAAATTAGAAAAGCGATCAAAGATATTTTGAAATAATATCTTCTCTTCGGTTCAAAAACATCATACCAATTAATTTTTTATAGCGGTTTCATTTTATCTTTCATATGGAAAGCATGTCTGAAGAAAGTCTATTGATAAAACTAAAAGAAATTATTAAATCTAAAGGAATAAAACTCGAAATAATTAATGCAGTAAGAGATATAATTGATGATTATGATTGCAACGATGTTTTACCTGATGAGCTAGAGGAATTATGGTTTATAGTTCATAGAGATGATAGTATTGAGGGTACATATAAAAAAATAAAGAGATTTTTGGACTATTTTAATCACAGGAAGAAAAACCATTTTTTCCGTATCAATTCAACACAAAACTAAAACACCAGCATCATCTGCTCATTTTCACACAGAAACAAAATGCAACGAAACTATCAACGCGGCGACCGCGCTCGACCACCAAACAAAAGAAAAAATCTGGCAAAACACAAATTAACGAGTAACCCCGAATGCATAATTAATCCGGAACGCATACACACATAAAAATATGCGATGAAAGCAGAAAAAAATAATTAGGGTTGCGTCCAAATAAAATTTGTGTCAATAAAAAATATAGTCCAACAAAAACGTTGGAAGGACGCAACCCAAAGGTATAACGCGCGCCAACGTTTAAAGACCTTTTGGAACGAAGTAAATCGACAATCGAACACCCCAATCAGCCCTCAACAACAACAGATCATACAACGAATGCTCATTGAATATATCGCATCCGCACGATCCATCAACGAACTTCAGAATTCATTAAAAATGCAAGGAATATCTCTTTCACGGTATCACCTCGACCGTTTGATGCAGACCATCGGCACCATCGCCCAAACGATCCTTAAGTATTTTGATGCTCATGTCGCACCTCTGATTCATGTCATCGAGACGGACGAAACCTTCCACGGGGATACCGCGATGTTTTTTGAAGCAGTGGATCATCGCACCGGATATATTCTCGACCTTAAAATGATCCCCGATGCCGCATCTCACACCTTAATTCCGCATTATGAAGCGCTGTTCCATCGCTTTCCGCAGATCTCAACAATAATCACGGATCTCGCACCTGCATATCCAAAAATTTGTGATCACCTCCGGAAACGCTATAATAACGATCTGTGTCATATTAAGTGTCAAGTACATGCCCTCAGAACCATCTATAAAAAGTTGGAGGCTGTAAAACGAAAATACACCGAATGTTTATCCCTGATACGGACATTAAAACACCGGCTGAAAACCCTTCAAACAAAGAGAACAAAAGCCAAAAAATCGAAATCATATTATGATTTGGCATATCAAAATAAAATCATCCAAAGAGCGCGACTACAAGCATCCTACAATGTGAAAAAATATAGTAAACATCTATGGTCGCGCTATCCCGAGCTAAAAGTGCTCAATGATAGGCTTAATCGAATCCGGTCAATGATTCGGGGAAAACAATCTTCAATAGTCTCCTATGATTCAAAAATAATGCAATGTAAAAAGGCCTTGGTCTCCGCAAAACAGGAGATGCGGAAATATTGGAATGGATATATGTCCCATCTGAAAATGAAATGTTTATTTGTTTCATATTGCAAGCATCGAATAAGTTCATTGCAAGAATTCCGGAAAAGATTGCATGGATTCAAACACAAACGGTGTCGTGAGTTTAAAACTTCGTTGTTGCATTTTGTTCATAGCCATCCCGAACTGATGAGTCTGCATCGGTATTTGGAGGAGGGAGAGTCGTTCATTGCGCTTGTCTCCACCAACAAGATCGAAAGTTTCAATAATGTATTAAGGCGTTATAAAGATGCTCGTCGGTATTGGAAAGATACGGCTCTCACAACGGCTTATCTGAGTATCTTAAGGCTCTATATGAATATTCGAAGGCCCTTCTGCAGTAAAGGTGCCGGGTGTTCTCCGGTTGAGAAATGCGGGATAGATCTCAAAGGTCGAACCTTGTATGACTTATTATTTAATCGTCTCGATGTGGGTGTTTTTGATGTTGCCGTTTCGGATTTCGAATTAGGGTTGATCGGGGGTGGTTCTCTTGTTGTGTGGAGTTGATGTTTTGGATTGGGCAGAATGTATGAGACAAAGGTTGAGGTTTCGGTATTTAGTAGTGCAAGTGAAAAAAATGGGGGTGTTTATTTTGGGTTAAAATAGTCCCATTGACATACATTATTTCCATTTTTTCCACCTAAATATCCACAATGGATCCTTAATATATTCTTGTTTTTTCCAGAATTTAAAGCTTCGCACCATAAATGGATATTATGGGATATAAATGGAACCATTAAGAATAATAAAGGGAGCAAGTAAAGAGAAATAATCTGTGGTTCTATTATATCCATGGAATATACGTCAATCAAGATTCGAAAAGAGTTTGCCGACGAACTCGCAAAATTGATTAACGAAAATCCCGAATTGGGATATAGATCAATATCAGATTTTATGCTGGATGCGACTCGTAGAAGAATAGAAGAGATAAAAAGAGAAAAAGAGAAAAAAAATTAGATAATATTTCTTATTTCTTCAATCATTTGAATGATTTCATTTTTAACTATTTCAGATAGTTTTCTTTTCAGTTCAATATTTGCGATTTTACACAATAATTCTATTTTTGAGAACAGATCATCCGGAATATCAATTTCAACCTTCATCTCGATATTTTTTCTTGTTATGCCTATAAAAACTACACGAACACTAAAATGTAAAGCAAACAACGGCAGAAGTAATACTTGAATGTCAAATGGTAGAACGAAAATCGGCGGAAGAGAAAAGCGGAAGCTATAAAAACGATAAATTATAAGCAGCAGTAGGGTCGATAAGACTCGAACAAAGGTGTATGATATGAATAAGAGAATAAGCTCTATTGTGATACTCTTTTTGATATTTGGGGTGCTTTTACCGGTTTCGTGTAAATACGAAACTGTTTCTGAACCGAATGTAGCATACGTTGCTCATGATTCGATAGAAATATTGAGTAATGATGATCTTGCAGCATTCTGCTCGATCGGTGATGGGACAGCTGGAAATCCATATATCATTGAAAATTTCTTGATCCAAGGAAATACAACAGGGATAAAAATATTCAATACCAACGCGCATGTTTGCATTCGTAATAATATGATCGTTGATCAATATACCGGGATTGATATTTTCAACGCCCAAAATGTTAATATTTCATTCAATATCTTGTCCAACAATAACAAAGGAATTGAAATTTCGAATTCCTTAAATGTTCTCGCATTTGGCAATACCATAGCCGATTGTAATGTTGGAATAGATCTCAACTCGGTCGTAAACGGAAGAATGATTTCTAACACTATTCGCAGAATCGAATATTCAGGATTGGAAATGAAATGGACAAATTCATCAATCGTGAACTCAAATAATCTCGAAGATTGTTATAATGGGATTGCGCTATATTATGGGAATCAAGAAGATAATATATTTATGGGAAACTCCTTTACTCGCTGCGGATTTTATATGGATTATGCCGATAATTTTACGATTGACACCACAAATAAAGTTAATGGAAAATCTGTCCGTTATTACGAACAAAAAATCGGTGTTGAATTGATTAATGAATCAGATATAGGACAATTGATTTTGGTTTCGACCAATAACTCCCGATTTGTTAACTTGAATGTTTCTTCGTCTAATATCGGAGTTCTTTTGGTAAATTCCAATAACAATAAACTGGAGCAAATTACGGCAAACTTTTGTCAAATCGGGATATCTTTTACAGCATCAAAAAATAATTCAATTTCACGAAGTCAATTTAATTTTAATCGGGCAGGTATATATCTATATTGCGCCATAGAAAATAGAATTGCAGGAAATATGATCAAAAATAATACATATATCGGAATTTATTTCGATAATTCCGGATTCAATACAATCTACTATAACGCATTTATCAACAATACCGAACATATTTCTGTAGTCTCGTCCAATAATTATTGGGATAATGGGCAAAAAGGAAACTTTTGGGATAATTATTTGGTTAAATATCCATCTGCAACACATAATGGTAAAGTGTGGAATACGCCGTATAATGTAATTGGATTGGAGCAAGATAAGTTTCCATTGATATATGTTCCGTTTAGTCAATTTGACACACCTTCTTTGACAAATCCTTCGAATAGTACGAATGGAACGATCTTTATACAATGGAATTCTATTGTTGAAGCAGATTATTATCTCGTCTATAGATCTAACTCAACAATAACTCAAATTCAAGGCTTGACTCCTATTGCAAACACAACATCAATGAATTTTTCGGAAACATTGGCCAATGGAACTTATTATTACGTTGTTGTTGCGGTAAATGAATTTCTACAATCCAACGTATCTAATAATGTTATGTTGACTGTTTCAATACCTCCCGAAAAATCAGAACAACCTACACAGATCATCGGATACTCTTTGGTAATTATTGGGCTTGTTTCGGTTGTGACCATCTTAAGTAGAATAAGAAGAAGGAATTTAAAATGATAGAATTAAACCAAAATGATTGGCGAATAATCGATCTATTTCTCGATTTAGCTAAAAAATCGGCAGATGAGATCGAAAAATCCTTGGTACTTTCTCTTCAAAATAAGGAATTCAATGCGAAAATATTTTATCATGATGTAAATCCCGTGAAAAAATTGATCAGAGAAAAGATTGATACATTGGGCATAAAAGCAACCGAAGAGAATTTGGATCGTCTCATTTCGTTCATAATCTTGTTGATGATTCATAAAAGATAATTCGGGTAATGCACGCAAATTAGAATTAAAAGCTTTTTTCCCATATTCGAGTAGAAAGTATAATCATAGATCTATTTTGAACTTTACTTCTCGGTTGATGCGGTTTTATAGTTTTTTTGGTACTCATGATGCAAGAGTGCCTTTCCTAGAAGATCGAGTTCTTTTCTTCTTGCTGCTTCTGCCTCCTTCGCCTTCCCTTTGCGATCAAGAAGTTCTGCACGTTCCTTGGCATTTATAGATTTTGTTATGTTGATCAGCTTCGCTGCTTCATGCTCCAAGGCTTTATAGTGATAGTACTGAGAAGACCCTCTGATATACTGTCGCGCTTTTGTTTTATAGTGTTTTCTTTGTTGTAATAGAGTGTCAAGTTCTTTTGGATGAGAAAATAGTTATCATTAGGCTTAAAGCAAGTATCAAGACGCGACTTCTACCCATTGTTAAATTTATTTTTCAAGATGATTTTGGGTTAGTCAAAAAGATTCGATGGAATCAAAAGGACAAGGCGGTTTTTCAGAAGAATACAGAAATTTTATTAAAAACCGCCTCGATAAAACCTGAACAAGCAAAAAAAATTGACAGTATCAATATAAAGAGCGGAAGAGATGAAGATTTAAATAAAGAGATCGATCTTCGTGATACGAATGATTATAAAGAGTATTGTAAAGAAGGAATCATTAATTGTTGGTCGATTATTGTGAATCGTGATTTAAATCTTGAATCTTTTGATGAAAATAAAGAAACAATAACGATTTTTATAAATTTTAATGAGGGCCATTTTTATTTTAATTCGGAACTTTCGGAAAATGAAACAATCGAATGGTGTATAAAATTAATTAGAAGCTTCGGTTCAGAATTAAGACCTAGAAAAAGTGATAAAGATCTGTTGACTTTTTTAAATTAGATCTAGAAGAATGAAGGGGTATTGTATGGAAGAAATAATAAACTACATTAGGAAAAATCCAAACGGTATTTCATATGATGATATTATCGATAAATTCTACACATACACTGATAATGATATTAAAAAAATCTTATTGACTTATCTAAAACAAAAAACAATTAGGAAAGAAAATTATTATGTCTGTCCGAACTGTAATGAAAAATATCTGCAATCTGAGATGAATGAAAGCGGATTTAAAAAGTGCGAAATTTGCGGGTATGAATTTGATCTTGAAGAGAATTTGCATATTTTTTTTTATTCGAATCAAAAAGAATTGATTATTTAAGAAATTCGCTGACTATTGAAGACCTTTTATATGATACTTTGCCCAACATAGATCTTCGAGAGAAAAAACACCCTCATGAATTATAATTATAACTCTTTCAACACTTTTTTCAGTTTTTTTTCATGGGTGTGGATGCTCCTGATATATTTTTAAATGAAGTTACAAAATAAGATCTATGGCCGGGAATTTCGCTTGTCGCAAAACTTCATTTTGCAATTGCAAGACTTTGCATTTGATGTGCTATACTGCAATAATCGCTGCAGTCTGCGTATTATTATGCAAAGTATTAGATTTGGTAAAATTTTGAACCGAATTACCTTTCTTCTTTTTTTCCTTTTGTGTTCTTTTCAGTTAAAAATAGAAACTAAGATTGCTGGAAAACTTTTTATTATTAGTTTTTTTGTTGATAATATATGGAACTGCTATTACCTGCTGGTCATTTTGATGAAGAAAGAAAACGAATTAAGCGGATATTGAAGGAAAAACTTCCATTTGATGAAAAAATTAAGAAAATTAGGTTAATAGTATATACGCTTGATGAAAAAGTCGATGAACTTCCCAATGATCTTGATGAAATATTTTGGATCTTACAAGATCATGATTCGCTAAGTCAAAAATTAGAGCGAATTATGCTATTGATTTAAGTAATTCTTCTTGTTCTTTTTTCCGGATATTCTGATGGTTCAAGTTCTAAGTCTACTTCTTCCAAATTTACAACATGACCGCCGACTTTTATTTTCTTAATACCGTAATGTCTTAAATTACAATCCTCATCATAGGCGTGATGAATTGTTCTTACCGCTTCATATTCATCATCATGAGATACTTCTCTAGGTTTTCTGCTCGTTTTCAATTGTACTTTTGGTTTTGTTTCCTTTTTATAAAATTTCTGAGGCGCGCGAGACATGAGTTTTTTCTTTTTCTTTTCCTTTTCGACTTCAATAATTTGGAATCCGCCTTCTCTTGAATGAGTTCTTTTGTGAGTTTTTAGATAATGCTGTTTGTTATCGGTATCTTCTAAGTAGAATTTTTTTCCGCCCATATATCAAAATTAGAATTACAAATATTTAAAATTGTATTTA
>CAZUTM010000176.1:1198-9523 GCA_964623665.1 uncultured archaeon | reverse complement strand
ATTGGACAGTTGGATTTTTTAGCGGTGTTTTTTGTGTTTGTTCTGTTTTTTGAACGATTTTTGGCTCTTGACCGGGTGTTTGTTCGATTTTTTGAACGTTTTTCGGCGCTTGACTTAATAATTGTTCTGTTTTTTGTGTAGAATCAAGCTTTTGTTCTTGCTGTTCCATTTTAGCAAGTTTTTCTTGCAGCTTTCTCAATCTTTCCTCTTTTTTCTTTCTTTCTTCATCCACAGATTCCGGTTCTTTTTTTCTTATGATTTCAGCCATTTAATATCCTCCGTGAAAAGTTTATCCGCCATATTGTTTGGACCATTCCTCGAATTTCTTGACTTCGCTGATCGGAACGATCGGTTTAATTTTCTTAAGGGTTTCATAAAAATCATTCATCGTAATCGGACGAACTGATACTTCTCCCTTACTAAGCGAATCCAAATTCAATTCACGAATTGGCAACATATTCACTTCTCGACAAACCGTTGCAATATCTGACCCAGAATATCCCTCTGTTATCTTCCCTAACTCCTCATAATCAATTCCTTCCGCAAGAACACCTTTGGTATGGATTTGAAATATTTTTTTCCTTCCCTCTGCGGTTGGAAAACCAATATAAATACGCTTCTCAAACCTTCTCAAAATTGCAGAGTCGATCTCCCACGGGAGGTTTGTAGCTGCGAGGGTCAATACAATTTTCTTAGAATCTGTTTTAATTCCTTGGATTTCTTGCAACAATTGGGTTTTGATTCTCATAGAACCATCAGATTCGCCCGAACCCCCTCTTTTTGTTGCCATAGAATCAATTTCATCTAAAAATACTAAACTAGGGGCTTCAATCGCCGCGAGTTTGAATAATGCTTTAATTAATTTTTCGGATTCACCGAGATATTTACTCGTTAAACTTGCAGAATCTGCAGCGAAAAAGGTCGCTTCACATTCTCGAGCTGCAGCCTTTGCTAAAATGGTTTTACCGCAACCGGGCGGTCCATAAAGAAGAATACCTCTCCAAGGCTTTCTGGCACCAGTAAAGAGATCCGGAAATTTCATTGGGAGAATCACCGCCTCTCGAATGGCTTGAATCGCATCATCCATCCCGGCAATTTGATCCCATGTAACATCCGGTTTTTCCGTTATAATTGTGCCTTGAATCATTTCATGCAATTTTTTCTGATCTTCATCCATCTCTTCTGTTCCTTTGTCTTTTTCATTCTTTGCTTCTTTTCCATCCGATGTCATCTTCTTTTTAACATTAATCAATTCTTTTGCACGTTTGATGTAGGAATTGGCTTTTTCTTGACATAGGGCTTGTAATTTAGGATTTTTATTAAATTTCATAAATTCAACGAGGGCTTGGGCTGCTTCTTGATATAATTGTCCAGCCTCTTGTTTTTGTCCCGCTTTATCTAATTTTACAGCATCTTCTGCTTTTTTCATCGCAGTTTGGAACAATACCGAATTTGCACTACTCATGAGCTTCACTTTTCTATTGGTATTTTGAATTAATGAATTTTTCGATTGATTTAAATGAATTGGAATCCGAATTGCGATTTAACGTTGAATACTCAAAAAGCTTATATTTTTTAAGCCAAAAATCAAAATAGGAAAACATTCTTTATGAGTACGGTGAAGATATATGCTGAGCGAACAGAAATGCGTTCCTTGTGAGGGAGGCCTTCCGCCGATGCAAAATGAACAAGAAGACGAATACATGAAACAAATTAAAGGGTGGAATCTCGATAGATCAGCGATACATAAGCTCAAAAAAGATTTTAAATTTAAAAAATACGATGAGACCATTGCCTTTGTGAATCAAATTGCCGAAATCGCGAACTCAGAAAACCATCATCCGGTTCTCCATGTATTCTTTGGAAAGGTTGAAGTGGAATTATGGACTCATGCAGTAAAAGGGCTCTCGATCAACGATTTTATTCTTGCTGCCAAAATTGATTCGGCCTATTCAACATGATCACCAGTTTTTTGTTTCAACGCAGTTTATGACTAATTTAAGAACGCAAGGTTTTTTCTTTCCTCTCAATTCGATTGTTTGATTCTGAGGCATCGGTTTGATTTTGATGGTCTGATCTAAGAATTTATCATCTTTTCCGACGTCTTCCTCCCAAACTTCGAAGTCCACCTTCAATTCTTTGACATCACTGTCAACAATTGCGGTGTAAAATACAGGGTTCGGCTCGGGATTGAATGTCTCTTTTTTACCCAATTTTATAACTCCTTTATCAGGATATCGCTTTCCATTGGTTTTGAAGTAAAATTCACCTTGACCGGCAATATCGCCCGAAGATTCGGTATAAAATAGGTCCATATATACCGTAACGAAAAATCGCGTCATATTTATTTCTTAGAAAATTCGGCTTAAAAAGTTACCGCAGATCCAAAAAGTCATCAATTTTTTGTTGGATCACTAAAGTTTCTTTAATTATACTTGCAATATACATTATACAGTTGAGATCTTCAATGGATAATGGCCAATTATGAGATTTTCGATATTTTAAATACGATTTGAGAGGTTGATGATCTCCAATTCGATAATCCCAAATATCTTTTGTTATTGAATCGAGCGAAATATTTTCATTGAGAATTAGAAGATTATCATCATGTTTGAATTGGATTTTTGTAATTTTAAACGGTTCTCTAAATTCTTTTATATGATTCTTATGGAAATCAGGGTCGGTTTGACAACCTGTTGATAGATTTACATTCCGGTTCAAATGTAAATTGATAAGATTTTTTCCCGACTTCGAGACATCATCGAACGTCTTTCTATCCTTGGGTAATGGAATTCTTGGAAAGTCGGAGCATAAAAAATCCGAATACATCTTTCGATAATTTTCGCTATACAAAATTGCGTAAATCCATCCCAATAAATCCATAGCAGTATATTTTGTGTTTGAGTTTCCATTTAATTGTGGAAAAGATTCCGAGAATGAAATTCCGAGGTGTGAAAAATACTGATTAGCATTTTGAAGATCAACAAGATTCATTGAATCGCTGATAACGGGGAAAACATATACATTACATGATGTTTGCGGGGATAAAGCAATTACTTCGGTCGGATATGCAGAAACGAATACATGCGCAAATGAGTTGGATTTAACCTTTCGGCTAATGAGGAGCGCGATTGAATTTTCTTTCAATAATAAATCGCTGGTTTCGGGTTTTCGAAACTTGCATACCGCATCATGATAGACGGTGTATCGAATATCGAAAGGTCGGTATAAAATCGGAATAATTAACTCTTTCCATGAGAGCGCTGATAATGTCTTTTTTGCTGTTTCATAATTCCATTGCGTTTGTCTACAAAGGGTAAAGAGGGATCTCGCTTCACTTTCAGAGTGTGTGTTCAAAAATAATTCCACTTTTTTAATTATATCTTGCCTTGAAAAGCCGATAGCAAATTCATCATGCAAGGTTTTGATACCGGTGTGAATTTTTCTATTATTTTTCATTTTAAGAAGGTCATTCAAACGAATAAAAGATTCATATCGATTAAATATATTATTATCACTGAAAGGAATCAGGGTTTTCGGAACATTATTTAGAGGAATAGATTTCCATGGAATGGATTCTAAAGTATTCGTTGTTAAAAATTTAATTTTTTGCTCAAAACTACCGCATATTTCATGATAAAATATTTCGGTTTCAGTGTGATCGGCTTTAACGGATCCGTTTTCAGATAATCGAAGGGCCAAAAAAACGGAAATACCTTGGTTAATATTGAAAAGATTCTCATCCTTGTCTTGCATTTCTTTTTCCAATGCTTTTTTCCTTCTTTTACTACCGCCGAGATTTAAAACGTAAATTTTGTGAAATAAGTGAGCAACGACCTTTCTAAAAGAAATAAAAGCGTCTCCGTCCAGATAATTATTGTTTGTGACAAAACAAATGAGGCCTTTACCCGCTTCTTCTATGCATTGAAAAGCGAGTCCGAAAAATTTCACATAATCATCATGAAGCCATTTTTTCTGCAATATTTTATTCTCGAATTCGTATTGAAATGGTTTAATGAGTTTTTCTGTCCAATAGTTGTTCCATTTCGAATGTCCGCTATAGGGAGGATTTCCTAATATAACGGGAAATCGTGATTCACATGCGATTTTATTTTCAAAGTTTTCGGAAAGAACATTGTCCAACTTTATTTGAAATTTTGGGTGGCCGTTTAAAATATATGTTGATATATATTCTGAGATGATGACTGCAGAAAATAATACATCGAAACATAGAATATCTTTTATTTTCAAGGGATATTCCGTTTGATTCTTAAGATAATTCATAAATACCGAAGGAAATATGGAATAACCCGCGGCAAAATCAAAGACGTTTAAGGTCTCCGAGATATTATTCTTAATCATCAAAAATATAGATGCTTTCACCATAAATTGGACTAGTTCCGGAGGTGAATAATAAATGCCTAAGGATTTTCTTGCAGATCTTTTGTGAAAGAGAATTGTAGTTATTCGATGTAACTCGGAAAATAATTCATTGGTCGATTCAATTTCTATAGATCTTGGATTTATTTCTTGAGATGGCCTAAACCAATCCATTAATTGACTTAATTCGATGTTACCATCTTGTACATTAATTTCTAGTTTTTCCAACAATAGATGGGTGATATATTCTTTGATTTTTCTGTCCGACGAGAAAATTTTATATTTTTTATCAAGAGATGTTAATATGTAATAAACGATATTTAATTCTTCTTTTAGATTTTCAAGCGAATAGACCAAACCGGTTTTTAAATTTATTTGGGTTAATACTAACGAGGATATTGATTGATGTTCTATCGAATTTTGAGTGTTATCAAGCATTTCGACACCATCTATTGATCGCTGTATTGATTTTAGAATATTTTTCATCGCTTATGAATCTTTTATCGCTGTAATCGATCTTTTTATGCTGGTGATAATAATAATCCAATTTTTCTTTGGCCAATTTTATGTTTTGGATTAATTCTTGATTACCTTTTGCTGCTATAATCGAAATGGGAATTATTATATGGCTATTTGAAGGTATTTCAGTTTTTGAAAAGTGAATTCCGATAGCATAATCATTTGGAACGGTCGAATTAATGAATTTAAGGTTCCGAAGCGGAAATTCTGGAATGAAATCGTTTGGATTTCCCGCCCCCATATCTATTTTCATGTCTATCGGGATAGTTGTCAATCCGGCATAAATCCGTTCAAATTGAGGGTCTTGAGAACATACATCACACATAACAATAGCGCGATCGTCGAATAATTCGGCGATATTTGTTTTATTGTGGGCATTTCCTCTGATATCAAAATCCAAACACCAATATAAGTCGAAATTTTTGATTGGATTTGTTGTGTTATTGATTATTGTGATTATAATATCGATATGGGTCTTGTTTTCAGAATACACATCCATTAAATAGTATAATCCGGTCAGAGGAGGCGATTGTTCTTTTTTATTTATCTCAGATTCCAAATAAATATCATCAATCTTCAAGATATTATAGAAAAAGGTGAATTTTTTTTTCGTTTGGGATTGAATCAATTTAATTAGTGCAAAATCCGTTTTATATTCGCAGTCTCCATCTGAATCTTTAACCGATTTTTCGATCGAATGAATGATATGAAGATTATTCATATAATCAAAAGCAAGGGTTGCGCCGTCCATGTATTTTTGTGGCATATCAAGCAAATCGATTCCTTCGTAGCGAATTGATTTGAAAGTGAACCCAACAGAATAGCCTCTCTTTTTACAATCTATGCATATATTCTCAAATTCGTAGTCCACAAAGCCTCAAATAAGCAAATCCTTAAAATATTATCGACTATTTCCTTTTATGTGAGCGATTTCATCACATTCAAAGGTCAAGACTCGGGTCAAAAAATCATCAAGAATATCAACAATTTGGCTGACCTATTTGCCAAAAAACAAGGGAAACCTATTAAAATAATGCATGTTTGCGGAACCCATGAATATACAATTGCGAACCATGGATTAAGAACGCTTTTATCCTCAAATTTACAAGTGATTGCCGGTCCCGGTTGCCCCGTTTGTGTCTGCCCCCCTAAAGATATTTTGGCTGCAATGGAACTTGTAAAAAAAGAATCTCTAATTCTCACATCGTTCGGTGATATGATGCGCGTTCCAATAAATAACACATGCATTAATGATTTGTCGATGGCAGGTCACGATGTACGAATAGTATATGGTCCTAACGATGCAGTTGAAATTGCTCGGAATAATCCAAAAAAACAAGTGGTATTTTTTTCGGTGGGCTTCGAAACTACCACGCCTTTGATTGCTTTCGAAATTCAGAATAATCCACCCGAAAATTTCAGCACAATTATTTCAAATCGATTAGTTCCGCCCGCAATGGATGTGTTAATGGCATCCCCAGATAATGAATTGCAAGGGTTTATACTTCCCGGCCATGTGAGTGCCATAATCGGTGTGGACGCATACCGACCCTTATTTGAAAAGTATCGAACGCCAATGGTTATAGCGGGATTCGAAATCCAAGATGTTTTAATTTCGCTTTATAGAATTCTTGTTGCATTAAAGGAGGGAGAACCTAAGCTTGAAAACACTTATACAAGAGTTGTGAAAGAAGAGGGAAATATAAAGGCGAAAGCAATCTTAAAAGAGTGTTTTGATATTGCCGACTCGAATTGGCGCGGTGTGGGAATCATCCCAAAAAGCGGATATATATTAAACGAGAAATATGAACGCTATGATGCATTAAAAAAGTATAATGTTCCGATTCCTCAAATTGATGAAACTCCCAAAGGGTGCATTTGCGATAAAATTATTTTAGGAAAATCTATCCCCGAAGATTGTCCAATGTTTGGTTCTCGATGTATCCCGGAGAATCCTTATGGGTCATGTATGGTCTCTCATGAAGGAACATGTAGAATCGCGCACATGTTTCAAGAAAATGATTAAAAAATTGAAATTCTGAACATGAATTTCACCGATAAGTTTCGTTTCGTTCCAATGGTAAAAATAAAAGCTCAAGAAAACTGAACAAACATAAAAATCAAGATATTATTTCTTTCCTTTCTTCTTTTCTTCCTTTTTCTTTTCCTCTTTAGGCGTAAAACTGAATCCTTCCGATCCGCTTTTCTTTGAACCGGCAGAGGCAAATAAACCCGCGTCTTTTTTCTTCTCTTCTTTTTTAGTTATCACTGTGCTAAAGAACTCAGAACTTGCTTGTTTTGGTTTGAAAAGGAATTTATTCTTTGAATCTTGACCTGCTTCCTCTTTAATCGATGAGGCTTGAGTTCCTTTGGGTAATGAAATAGTTGCTTTCAATTTATTCTCTTGCTCTTGCACATCAAGTTTTTCCTTAACAATATTAATGAATTCCATCATTCGCTGAATGTCTTCTTCACCCCATTGTTCATGTTCTATGAGAATTCTTCCTCCCTCTTGAACGAGCGTTATTGTATCTTTATATCGTTCTTGTTCAAAGGCTTTTTGAGCACTTTCAATCAAAGCAAATCCTTTAGCAATCAACGCTTCCTTATTATCAACAGGGATTTTGTTGATTTCTTCAATCTCGGGTAAAGAAGATTCATTTTCAAGCTCTTGCTCAGAATCTTGTGAATCAAGACCAAAATCATCCAAATCATCCAATGGAATTTGATCCGGGGGAATAAATGTTAACCCGGTATCGGGTTTCTCTGCAGCATTAGCAAGTTCTAAATGACTTTGTTTATATAATTTCTCATTCTCTTTCTTTTCTTCCTCAAGTTTTTCAAATTGGCCCAAAATCTCAGATGTATCGAAAGCCGCTTTAATTTTCTTTTTTCCCACTTTTTCCTCTTTGATTTCTTCATCTTTTTCTTTAGCTTTTAAGTCTTCTGAAGTTGGAGTTGGAGGTTTTGGTTTTTGCACTTCGTGTTCTTTTACTGATGCAGATTTTTCCGCTTCAGATATCGCATCTTCAAGTTTCAACCCACTGAATTCAAGCAATTTGTTCTTTGTTGGTTTTTTCGGTGCGACTGGAATTTGAAAATCTAAATCATCTGAAGTTGAGGCTTCTTTCGTTTTAAATTCCTCTTGTAATACTGTTTTGGGACTTGTAGGAGGAACCGTGACCGGCTTCGGGACGATCGGGGCAACGGGCTTATCCTCCTTGACACCATCCGCCGCCGAAGGTTTCGGAGCCGCGGGAGGAACCGTGACCGGCTTCGGGACGATCGGGGCAACGGGCTTATCCTCCTTGACACCATCAGACTCCGAAGGTTTCGGAGCCGCGGGAGGGACCGTGACCGGCTTCGGGGCTATCGGGGCAACGGGCTTATCCTCCTTGACACCATCAGACTCCGAAGGTTTCGGAG
>CAZUTM010000176.1:0-1098 GCA_964623665.1 uncultured archaeon | reverse complement strand
CCGCGGGAGTTGTTGATTCTTTCGAAATTTGATTTGCCACCAATAAATTCGCTTTTTCTGGATTTAATAGACTTAATAATGGCAAAGATTTTTCAAATAGAGGTTCGTTATTTGTTGATCTTGAATATTCAATAACTTTTTCAATATATTCTTCCGCTTCCTTTGCAGCATTTTTATTTTCTGTATTTTTCGTTAAAATGATTGCCTTTAGAATATAAAATTCATTCAATAATAAAATATCTTTTAAAGATGAAATAAGATTTATTCCATTATCAACAAAACCGAGCAAATTTTGAATTAAAATGAGCAGTTCATTCGTAGGTTTATTGAAATCCATTTGTTGTAAAATATAGAAGTATAAATTGATAGCTCCTATAGTACAATCAGAACAAATAATATTGTCTGTTTTTAACACCCCTTCCTTTGGAGTATCTTGATAAATCGTTCCTAATGATTGACAGACGGGACACCTTGGCTTTAAATATTTATTTTCGATAAATAAAATCTTGAATAGTTCCAGTATTAAGGGAGTTAAATCGGATGCACCAGCAGTGATTTTTAATTTTGTAAAGGTATATTGAATCTCTTCGGCAATTCCCGTCACTTTGGAAATATAATGGGGAATTATCGTCAATTCGATATCTCTTTCAACGATATTTAGTACAAGTATTCTATTACATGGAACAATGATTTTGGCGGCATTATCGCTTTTTGTAAGTGAGAGATATCCATAATAATTGTAGAATGATTTGACACGACTTGGAGAATTTTCAATGTCAATGAACTTGTTTTCCGGTTGCAGTAGAATATCATAGGTTCCGGATTCTTCTTTTATAAGCGTGTTAGGGTTATTTGAATCGAAAAATTGCCATTGCGCATTTACCGCGCTAATGGAAACAGCGTTTATCGCTAGTGTGAAATGTTGAAATGTGAAATTTGTTTCGCTCATACTCAAATCCTCTTAGGCGTTTTCATTTATTATATTTTTTGATGTTTTACTGCTCGAATAACGAATATCTCCATTTAAAATGACAAGAACAATCAAAGGATTTTGGGACTTTGCTTATATCTTGAAAAAGAACGAATTCTTGGAGAACA
>CAZUTM010000175.1:0-9589 GCA_964623665.1 uncultured archaeon | reverse complement strand
ATTTTTCTTTAGAAGATCTCATGAAACTAAGTAAAAGAGTCATAGGCACCGGTTTGATTGGAGGAAAATCCGTTGGAATGCTTCTTGCAAGACAAATCTTGCAAAAAGAGAATGAATCCGTAAAACATATAATGGAGGAACATGATTCGTTCTATATCGGCGCAGATGTGTTCTATACGTATTTGGTGCAAAACAAATGCTGGTGGGGTCGATTATTAATTCAATCGAACAGCGAATACAGCCATATCATTGCAAATTTGAAACCGAAAATGATTGGAGGAAACTTCCCGGATTTTTTGGTTGAGAAATTCAAAAACATGCTAGATTACTTTGGCCAAAGCCCTATCATCGTTCGTTCCTCGAGTTTGCTTGAAGATGCCTATGGAAATGCTTTTTCCGGTAAATATAAATCGATATTTCTATCGATGCAAGGGGATCCTTCTCAACGATTTAAAGATTTCATGAAAGCGATCAAAGAGGTATATGCGAGCAGCATCAATGAAGATGCGTTGGAATATCGAAAAAATCGTGGGCTATTGGATAAAGATGAACAAATGGCCATCTTGATTCAAAGGGTATCCGGATCGCTATATGGCGATTATTTCTTTCCGCATTTCGCCGGAGTCGGGTTTTCGTTTAATCCGTTTGTTTTCAATCCAAAAATTGATCCGAGATCCGGCGTGCTGAGAATGGTGGTAGGGCTCGGAACGCGGGCCGTTGATAGAACCGATGATGATTATTCAAGAATCATCCCGATAAATGAACCCAATCTGAAAATCCATTCAAATAGAGATGAAATCCGGCAATTTAATCAAAGAAAAATGGATGTGATTAATTTACAAAAAGGGAAATTCGATTCGGTTCAATTTAAAGAACTTGCAAATCAAATTCCATCCGAATTATTGAGATTCATTTCATTTGATGATGAAGAATTACAATATCAAGCACAACAAAGAGGCTATTACGATATCTTCACACGATTTATATTTTTCGATAAAATCATCAAAGAAACGGATGCAATTCCACAGATTGGTATGATCCTAAAAGCATTGGAAACAGCATATGCTCATTTCGTTGACATCGAATTCACGATTAATCTTATTGACCTTGAAAAGAAGAGTTATAAGATCAATCTGCTCCAATGCCGACCGTTTCAAGCAAAACTGCAAAATAAATTGATTCAAAGCCCCGAAAATTTGGATCAAAACTCTATTTTACTGCAATCCCCCGGACCTGTTATCGGAACCAATAAGATTTTGGAATTGGATTATATTGCTTACATAGTTCCCGAAGTCTATGGGGTTATGTCTGAAAACGAAAGATATCAAGTCGCAAAAGTTTTGGGCCAAATAAATTCAAAATTGGGCGGAGAAAATATAGTATTAATGTTCATAGGCCCCGGAAGATGGGGCACATCAACGCCTTCGCTTGGGATTCCGGTGAAATTTGCAGAAATCAATAAAGTGTCAGTGCTTGTAGAAGTTGCGGAGATGCATTCGAAATTGATTCCGGATATTTCGCTCGGAACCCATTTCTTCAATGATTTGGTTGAATTGGATATCTCCTATTTTGCGCTCAACCCGAACAAAGAAGCGCATATTTTAAAGAGAAATCATTTCACAGAAAGTCCGAATTTCTTATCTACAATTATAGAAGACTCATCCATCTTGGTGCACGCAATTCGTTTAATCGATTGTAAAAAAAAATACATTCTTTACTTCAATTCGATAGAACAACGTGCAATTTGCTTTTTAAAAGAATAAACAAAATCCTTTGTTTTAAGGCATTTTTCTAAACAAAAAAAATCTGAAAAAAAGTTTCCGTGGATAAAATTATCCGTGTTCGGATTTTGGTGTAGATATTCTATGGGAATGCCCCGCTATCCCCTTGATTTTTCTTTTTTTATGTTTACTATATTTTTAAAAGGGGCTGATCACGTTTGACCAACATCATATGAAAATTACCTCAGAGAGCTGCTGAAAAAAAAGAGAGTTTTCATGTTTAAAGAGTAAAGCTGTAATTATAAAGCGATACGAACTCCGGCGTTCGATAATTTACGGAAATATTGGATGGCGTGATTGCAACATCAATGAATCCGTGTTGTCCATTTTGCTTCCATACCGAAGCTACCGAAATACCCGTTGAAGTCGGATCGAGAACTCCGCCCATCGCTCCAGCAATATGATACCTCACACTATTTTTTTCCAGATATTCGAAATGATGATTATGTCCGGAAAACACCATATCAACGCCATATTGCTCAAAGAGAGGCGTGACTTCCGATATCATATCCGGAATATCAACCCAACTGCTTCCGTCAACAAATGTCCCCGAAGAGTAATAGAAACTATGCGAGAAAACCATAATCAAATCGGTTGGGCTTAACTTTTTCAATTCGTTTTCAAACCAATCCCGTTGGGCTTTTGTAAACGTCCCCGTGTCCCACTCCAAATTTAGAAAGAATAGATGAATATCATTGATTACAATATGATAATATAATTGCGATCCCGTTGTTAGAGGGGTGTTTACATTGTAGAAATAGTCTTTGTATAATTTTACTCCGCCAAAGAACGTGTCATGATTACCGGCAATAATTCTAAACGGAATTCGAGTGGTGTAGGGAGACAGAAATTGAAGTGCTTCCACCCACTCAGCATCTCTAAAACCCAACTCGACAAGATCTCCGCCCACAAATAATGCATCGAAATTATTGAGCGGGTTAACGATTTGATCGAAAATTGCTTTGGTGGCGGTATGGTTGCTTGCATCTTTCCCGAAATGACCATCGGAAGTAAATGCAAATCGAAGTGTACGATTTTGAGCAGAAAAGGTAGTGAAGTTATAGACCGTATTTCCGCCATCGAGGCTGTAATAATATTTTGTGTTTGGCAGCAAATCTTTCATCAGTAATGCATGATAGCGCCTAGCACCGGGTTCCTTATATTCTAAATTCAAAGCATCCGACGCGACCCCGTATTTTAACGTGTATTGTGAAGGAAATCCGGTGTAAAACAGCACAGCAAAATTCGGAATCGAATGCGCACCGGTCCCATCAAGCATTACCAGCTGAATCGGGGTTTGGGATTGTCTGATACCCATATTTATCCCCACAAACGAAAGCAGAGAGATCGGGAGAATGGTTCCTATCAACAGCAGTGCCCAAATAATCTTTGAGGGATATTTTTCGGCAAGATCTCGTTTATAGGTACGATTAAAATCGATAAACAATATAATTGCGATTACAATCGCCAATACAAACAACGAAGTAAAGAATGCTCGCAGATAATCGACCCATCGAAGGATTCCAGGGGTGCCGTGGTCCAGAAATATGAAAGAAGCAAAGCCAATCCATGCCGAAACGAATAAAATAACAAGCGTAATCCATATTACTCGTTTCTTCTTTGGAAGTTTTGAGAGGAATTGCGAAATTGATTGACTCATGTGATTTCTATATTTTCGCTATATATTATAGATTTGCAAAATAATTTAAAGGAAAAGCGAGAATTAGTAATGGGATTAGATTTCAATGAAGGCGAATCTGCATATACACTCCAGATATTCAGACGGCACGCAATGGCCAAAAGAAATAGTGATTCGAGCAAAATCATTAGGGCTACAATACATCGCGCTCACAGATCACGAGAATTTAGAGGGCATTCAGGAGTTTATACAAGCGGCAGAGGAACAAGGAATACATGCAATAGCGGGCGTAGAAATTGATTGTGTAGAACCGAATTACGAATATGATAGAGAGATGCTCGTGTATTTCCCGGATAAATACGAGCATACTCAAAAATTACTTACCCGCCTTAGAACATTAAGGATCCAAAGAATGAGTTTTTATATTGAACATGCTATTTCGGAATTCGGATTGAAAGAGTTTTTAATAGAGGATTTGGCAAAAGAAAAAGCAAGAGAGAAGTCTTTCGAACCGTCAGCATTCACATTTCAAAAACCGGACCTCTTGAAATATTTAAAACAGAATTATCCCGAAAAATTCAAAAATATCGATCTAAAGCAATTTAAACGAGATTATATTAAGAAATGGGAGAAAAATATGAACAAGGAATGGGATCCGAAACTAAATTTAGCAACGATCTCGGAATATGCTAACAAAGATGACGGAATCATGGTCATTCCCCATCTTGGATTGCGATTCGGTAAAACCCTAAATGATATAAAACAGAATGAAGATCAATATCGCAAATTTCTATTGTATAGCAAAAAGATGAATGTTTGGGGTGTAGAACTCTATTATTATAAAGAATTTGAAACCAACCCAAAAATAATTGATGAAATTAATGCCTTCATAAAAGGAATCGCAACAGAATTCGGGTTTCATTTCACATATGGTTCGGATTGTCATGGTATCAACTCGGATTCGGACACAATGGAACGCTTCTTCGGCGATTTCTCCGGTTTTTGAACTCAAAGCGAGATATAGATTATTTTTTTTCGAACATCATCTAAATCGAAAGGTTGACGGGATACAATCAAGATGCTATCTTCCACAAATGAATATAACTGACACAAACGCTTCAATTGAAAACCGAGTGGGCCTTCTGTTTCAGAATGGGTATTAGACCAAAGCGATTTGGTTGATTCTAAAAAGGTATCGCGATCAATGGAATCGCGTAATTTTTCGCCGTCAACACGCTTTTTATTTCGATTGTATAGTTGTTTCGAATAGATCAAGGCTTTTGAATATACATTTCGAAGCGAAGCAAGCTCGCCTTTTAAAATCGAGAGAGTACCGAACCCAGAATCAACGGCTGTGTCGGATAATAGAATTATTTCGCCTCGCATCAAAAAGCCCCGCTCTTGAAAAAGAGAATTAATAATGCGATGCAGAGGAAAATATACTTTCACAGCATTTTCATTAAGGAGCATATTATCAACGATCACAGCGATTCGACCTCCGGAAGCCAATTTCTCTTTTCCCAAATCGAATAGTCCCACCAATTTTCTTAAAAAGGGTGCATTTTCCATAACATCAACGCTATTTAAATCGCTTATCACATATATAATCAAATGAAGCGATGAATTCGGCAACTTTGCAATCTCAGAATCATCGAACTTATTCTTCCGGCCGTATCTTGAAGGATCAATCTCTTCAGAATTATCGACAATTTCAAGATTCTCTTCTATTCTAAGACCATCATATAGTTTAGAATTGTAAAATTGACTCGAATCATGTCCTTCGCGCTTCGACACGCCGAAAGCACTCGTTTTGGTACCTTTTTTCATTCTAATTGCCTCCCTTCTCAAGGAATGCCTCAAGAGTCTTCGTTTTTTTCGCAATCAAGATATTTTCTATTCGATTTTTTGCTACTTGAGCGTATTCATCCGAAATATCGTAGCCTACATAATTTCGGCCCGATAATATACACGCTATCGCCACAGACCCTGAGCCCATAAAAGGATCCAAAACAAGATCCCCTTTTTTCGTAAATAATAGAATCAATCGGTACGGAAGTTCCACAGGAAAAGGCGCGGGATGGTTGACCCGGGTTGCAGATTCGGTGCTCATTTGCCACACATTTCTTCTCAACTCATCCGGTCGAATATTAAATGAACGGGTATCGTATCTCACTTCATGCGTTTGAATATCCTCCAAAGGAAACGATTGGTTAAGAAAACCGGAAGATTTGATGGCCAAAATAATATATTCATGAACATCCCGCAAGGTCGGATTGGCCGCTGACATCCAACTCCCCCACGCACACGACCCGCCCGCCGAAGCTGCTTTATTCCAGATGATTTCATCGAATACAAATAATCCCAACCTCTGCAACATTTCGATCACATATGAATCCAAAGGAATATACGGCTTTCTTCCCACATTTGCGATATTAAATGCAATGATTCCGTTGGGCTTAAGCACCCGGTTAACCTCTGCTAAGACCGCTTTGAGAAACTCTAAATATTGGCTTAAGGTGAGATTGTCATCGTATTCTTTTGTGGCATTATACGGTGGACTCGTGATCATTAGATCGATGGAATTATCCGGCAATTGAACCATATTGCGACAATCTTGCACGAAAATCTTGTTGAAATATTCCGACGTAAAATTAGAAGGGAGCGGATGCATCTTACAATTGAAAGAAGGTGAAAAAATAAAAATTTTTTATCAATTCTTTAAACACGAAAATTCACGGTGGCATATGTAATTAAAATCAAGGACACGACTTTAGCGATGGGGAATAAGATGATAATAAACGGCCGAATTCCGGGAATCGCAGCATCGAGAGCCGCCAATACATTTTCGCTCATTAACACGGAAATTATTCCGTAAGCAATGATTGCCGTGGCCAACATAATCGATACCTTCTTTAATTGGCCCGAAGTTTTAATTGCCAAATAAATAAATGCTGCAGGAACCAGTAAAGCCAAGAGAAAAGATAACGACCCGATTAACGAGACGAATTCAAAATCTGCTTTTGAAGTAATCGGGAAGAGCAGCACCACCAAGGACATTAATCCTAAAATAATTGTGGGAATCCGCTTAGTCTTGAATTGGTACACATCCCGCTCCACAACGTAAAGCAAAGGCAAGGAGAACAGAGTGCCAATAAAAAGGGCAGTCTTCCAATACAAAACGTTCGGCATAATATACAATAAGTTAGGATCGTATTTCGTGAGATAAAAGTCGTAATAGAAATAGATACTGCGTGCAATACCGAGACCGAAAATGAGTAAACACATTCCCATGATAAAGTTCAATTTGTGCTGGCCGGTAACTTCAACAGTTCTGTATTTTTTAAAAAGATAGCCCGAAAGCGTGAATTTGGCTACAATAATAAAAATTGTGAGCGCATAGGCTATCCAAAAATTTGTATCTGAAGGATCCATAAATATCTTCTCGCTTTCAAAGTTTATAAAGCTTTATTACCCGTAGTGTGAAAGATTTGTAGATAACTCCGATTGCGCGAAGCAAAAAAAAGAATTTTGATTGTTTTATGATAAAGGCATTTGAAGGTTCTTAAGCGATTCTTAGCTAGGCCCAGAAGAGTTCACCGGGTTTCTTCTCAATAACACACTCCTTCAATGCGCGGATCGCTTTTGAAAGCCCTTCCTCCGAGCTCATTAATGAATCTTCATGCTCGATAGAAAGAACGCCATCATAACCGACCAATCGGAGTGTCGATACAAAGTCTTTCCACCATTTCAAGTCGTGCCCATACCCGACGGTTCGGAAAATCCATGAACGCTCGATTTCTTTTCCATATGATTTGTAATCGAGGACTCCGTTTACTTCCGTATTAAGCTGGTCGATGATACAATCTTTAGCGTGGACATGATAAATCGCTCCTTTGAGGGCTCGTAGAACTTTTAAGGGATCCATCCCTTGCCAGAAGAGATGGCTGGGATCGAAATTTGCACCTAAATTATTGCCGCATTCTTTTCGTAATCTTAAAAGAGTTTCCGCATTATATACCACGAATCCTGGATGCATCTCGAATGCGATTTTCACACCATGTTCTTCT
Source organism: uncultured archaeon (assembly GCA_964623665.1). Classification (GTDB taxonomy): domain Archaea; phylum Asgardarchaeota; class Lokiarchaeia; order Sigyniarchaeales; family Promethearchaeaceae; genus CAZUTM01. The sequence goes on along the minus strand of CAZUTM010000175.1, from coordinate 2,102 downwards.
GCGAATTTTGATTCCGCTTTCCAATAGGGAATGACTTTTTCTTCCCATTGCCATTTGATAATCTTTTCGAAATCGGGCGGCCATGCGCATGTAACCCAATTCGGGTACAAATCGTTATCGTTGGATCCCGGACATCCCGAGAAATTCACGACGGTGTCGATTCCGAGTTTATGGGCCAATTGAACCACTTTTCTGTGGATCTCGTGGTTCGATTTAGCGAATTCTTTGTTGGGATGCAGAGGATTGCCATGACAGCTTAAAGCGCTAATTGTTAATCCGCTGTCTTGAATGATTTTCTTCCATTCATTTCGCTTTTGGTCATCTTTGAGGAGTTCATCCACATTGCAATGGGCATTGCCGGGATAATTGCCCGCGCCGATTTCAATGGCCTCGCAGCCCAATGATGAGATTTTCTTTACCGCATCCTTGAGACTGAGATTGCCAAACATTACATTGAAGCAACCGATCTTCATACCCAGCTTTTTGCTTTTATTCCATTAAATCCTTTCGATCGAGAATTCTCCATTCGGTGATTAGAAAGAAATGCTACATATATTTGATATACGGAAATCCTTTGATTTAATCTTCCTACCTTGATTGTTGGTCTCGTGGCACGATTCATAGACTATCATCCCGGATAAGGGCAAAGATCCCGTATCTCTTATGTCATGCGATATACGGGATCTTCATGGAAATCGATGGCCACTCGCATATCAAAGGCCCACGAATCAAATAAATAAAAAATTAAGATTCGTAATACGTATTCGAGATAAACATGTATGGAAGTTTTCTATTCCTAATTTGCACCATTCTTATGGATTTCTGAAGAGTCGAAAGTTTTCTGCAAAATTTCCCGTATATAGGTAATATAATAGGAGGAACTGGATTGAAACAATATCCATTCTTCCGATTTTGGATCTGTAATGCTGAATTTTCCTTTCTTTGCTTCGGCAGCGATTTCATTGTCGATTAAAAGGAATGAATTAACCACATTGGATTTAAAAAACACCGAAATCCAATCGACATCTTTCAGAAAATTGCTTGACTTATACTTACTATCAATTATAACTTTCATTTTTACGCCTTTGATTTTCAAATATCGCAATTCTTCATCAATGGCTGGATATACTTCCTCGAAATCGGACAATTGCCCCCATATTTCTTTCACCGCATTTTTCAGCATGTTCCGGAAATGTTGAAGGCTTTGCCGATTTCCTTTCATAAGTTTAAATCGAATATCTTCAACGTTTTCTTCCGGAGAATACAAATCGCTCAAGAATTCGCTGCATTTCGAGATATTGTCTTGAATATCTTGTTCATACTTTTTCTTAAATTCAATGAACACTTCAACGGGATTATTTGGAATGAAAGTACTAGGTCTTCCATCGATCTTCTTAATAATATTTCGCTTAATCATATCATTCAAGACTTCGTAAATCCGGGAATATGGAACGCCCGCTTTTTCGGAGAGCTCGCGTGCATCAAGTTCCTTATTTATTAGGAGAGTGAGATAGATATTGATGTAGTATTCGGTGAACCCGAGGTTTTTCATTGCATCCTTGATTTCTTGGGTGATTTCAGGTTTCCTCTTTTCAGTGCTTTCTTTTTCTTTTCCCAACTGTGATTTCCTCCAATTCCTTAATTTCCTTATTCATGAGAAAAAATCCGCTTCATTTCATCATCTAAAATTGTAAGCGCATACTCATAAGACACGCGGACATATCTGAAATCGCGAACGGTAAATGTAGGCTTATAAAACGGAATGGAAATGATATCTAAATTATTTTCAAAGATATCCACCATTCGGTCGAACATTGAGAGAATTGAATTAAGCGCAGCCCATGCCGCCTTCTGGGTTTTAAAAACGGAACGCACGAGTTCTTCGTACGTTTTCACAGATTCATCTTTGCATTTCATTAATTGCACACTTTGGAATACCGCAATCCTTAATATCAGCTTCGAAATTGTTCGTAGTTCTGAATATGCCGGATGTTCTTTTCGAGAATGAAGTAAAATCATATCATTTTTTGCAAACATAGGATATTTTCGGTCAATCAATTCATCAAAATAAAATTCCGAGCATTCTTGAGCCTTTTCATTTT
>CAZUTM010000174.1:0-9753 GCA_964623665.1 uncultured archaeon | reverse complement strand
TGGAAACGCCGGGTTGCGCGGTGTGTTTCAGCAAGAGTTGATGCTCGTTTGTGTGTTCGTTGGTGTTGCATTTGTGCGTTGGTTCCCCCCGCTTCGAGCGTGTTTTGATTTTCTGATGTGGAGGAATCACGAATTGATCCGGCGTGTTTGATTTATTATATGGATTTATTTAAGTGTACTGCTTGAGTTTTTTCTTCTTCAACTCCGATTAATGAGATGCTCTTGAAGCCTTCGATTAAACTCTTGTAAAGGCTGTAATTTATACGAAAAAAGATAACGAAAAAAACATATTTTTATAACGGATCTCATGCTTTTTGCTTATAATATAATGCATAATATGCGCAGATCAAAGAAATTATAGCCAATACCCAAGCCAAGAAAGTGAATCCATTATAGAGTTCACCCATGGTAAAAAAATACACAGATTCAAGTACAAGAGAGATGATCGTGGCGGTTAACATATATGCAAGTCCTACCAAAAACTTGATCCGGGCATAGCTTGCGTCGGATTTATCAATTCTGATCAATAAACGTGTTGATTCTTTGATCATCGGTGAAAGTACAATTAAACCGTAGATCACAACATAAATATCGATTCCCGTTAAAATCATCATGATCTCATCGGTAACCATATTTTTATAGGCTGGTCGAATCAACCCCATTAAAATTATAAGACATCCGAGTAACAGATATACATAATCCTTTTTTTCATATTTAAATTCTGTCCGGGTAAGATGCATCGAGAAAATATACATCAAATATATCCCGAAAATCAAACTATAATAAGAGATCTGATAATCCATTAACTGGGTATGAAAATATGCTTCTATCGGATTAGTTGGGTTCCAAGAAAATGCAAATTTACCCAGAATTCCGAAAACATTTAATGCACTCCCTAAAAAAAAGAACAGAAAAGCCAACATAAGAGATTGTGAAATCTGATTCTTTTTTTTCAAATGTCTATTCAAGGATGAAATAAAAAGCAATAATGAGAACAAACATACCGTAATCTGCAAGCCTGCTACCGCTAGGAGCACTGGTTCTACTAAAATCATATGATCTTTTATTCCATTAAACTTAAGAAAGTTTCCTTTGCGATATACAGATGTGCTGAAAAACTCTTACGAGAAATCGAGGTTACTAACTAATTGGTGTTTTTCATAATCGACATCTCCGTTTGTAGTGAGACAAAATCGAGGCTTAAAATGAAAAAAAATTTTTAACAAATGATTCTCGAACTTCATTGATTTTCACGCAACGACCCTTTCCTCAAACGATTGAATCCGTAATATAGGAAAGAATATCCTACAAGAAAGATCGCAGCATCTAAAAAGGGCAAAATTGCATTTTGTCTATTAAACACATTGATTAAGATAATTCCAAAGAATGCACCCAATAGAAGTAAACCTGAAGCCCCGATATAAGAAAATGCGATTTTGTGGTGAGTATTTTCAATCCTTTTCTTTAAATAAAATGCTTTGCCGGACAAAATTGCATACAAGAGCAGAATTATTGAATAAGAAATACCCATGATAAAATCAATTTCAATGCGACTTGGATCAAAAAGTTTCATTCGGGTTAACGTAATCCCAGCAATAATAAAAATAATCGAAAGGATAGCCACTATTTGTTTGTTCCTTTCTTTCTCAAGTCCATCTTGGAAAACTTCTAAAATAAAAATCGCCAGAGCCAAACCCGACGACAATAAAAAAAAATGAACCGAGTCGGTTAATGTGGTTTGCAATTTACCCAACAAAAATTTGATCACATTTGATATCCCTTGTATCGTGGACGCCGTGGAAGTCATTAAATAATAATAAAAAAGCGCGTTAGAAACCGTTTTTTCTCGGATTGCTTTTGTCTTTACCAAGGAAATCCACATAAATGTGCCTAAAGCCGTTAAAATAAAATATAATACTCCTTGAATGAGCACTTCCGGAGGTTGTATTATAAAATCAAATTCCGCTTTGATCTGGATCGCACGCAACACAAAGAGCACAATCACCCAAGTAAATGTAATAATTATACAGAATCGAATAAATTTATTCATATTTTTGGAAAATCACATAATTGTTATATAATTTTTTCGTTGTTTTTTCAAAATTTGAAAAAAAAGCCGCAATCGGTAGCCCCAAGAGTAGCCACCATGTTAGTCATTGTGTTTCCATTGCAATTTGCCGCGAATCCCTTATTTCTTTGCGAGATTGAGCACATATCCACGAAATGGTGTTGACAATTTTAGACATTTTTGTTTGTGTTGTGAAAACATAGCGTTTTAAAATTTTAAATATTCTTTATAGCTAGAAAATTGGTTTGAAAGGATTCGATGCTTACAATCATCCCATTTTTTCCGTACCTCATAAAAATATTCTGAAATCTCCAAAGGATCTCCATACAAAACGCAATAATTGTCAACTATGGACGCTTGTATCTGAATAGAAAATAATTCAAATACACGGACATCAAACGGAGGTTGTGAATATATAAACAGTTCCTTTTGAACTTTTATATTTTGATCTTCGGATTGCGACCGGGTAATGACCCCAATATCAATATCGGAATTTGGTCTCATGCAATTTTGCACATAGGAACCAAATAAAATGATTTCATATCTTTTTCCAAGATCTTCAAATTTTTGCTTGATCGTGTCAATATCCATTAATCTCATTTAAGATTTCCTCCGCTATGCTCAACCATTCTCCAAATATTTTAATAATTTCATTAATACTTGAAAACACAATCGATTCATCAACGCCGGTATATCTATATACTAAAATATTCCGCATCCCGTTGAGATTTTTTAATTGAATGGCCAATTCGGTTTTTAAATTGAATTTTTTCACCAATATATTAATGTTATTTTCATCATCCTTAACTTCTATCCCTAAATCCTTAACAAGCATGGCGATTATGTCAACCATTGATTCTGTGGCGGTTTGAATGGAATAGAAAATTCCTCTTTTTTCTAATTCGGTGGTGGGTTTCATTGAAAGTAATTTCAAACAATCCGAGATATAGATCATTTTATCCGTGTATCGTTTTCTTCGATTCGATTCCAAATTCACCGCCCAACTCCTAAAAAGCAATAGAATAAAAAAAAACTTTTAGTGGTCGATTCAATATTTATAGAGAAAGCATACCCCAAATGGCCGAGCCTAAGAAAATCGCGCCGATCATGATAATTCTCAGAAGAAATTCTCGCTTCTGAGTTGAAAACGCTTGCCGGATGAGTTCGATTGTTCTTTGAAAAACATTCTTTGTTGTATGGTCCATTCGTGAAGATTTCACTCCCGGTAATCTGACTTGGTATTTAATCGATGGTGTGTTCAGTTTCAAGGTAAAGGCGGGCGAAATTAGAACGTACATTTGGAACAGAATGATGATTAACGAGATTCCGAAATGTAAAAGAGGAAACAGGCTGGATGGGGTACCCGGAATAGCATACGGAACGGTCAATCCGGAAGAGAATCCAAGAGCAAATGGAATCAAGATCGAAGCGAGAACATCCCAGAAATCCAGTTTACGAATCCAGAATTGCATGGAATAATGCTCTTTCGATATATTGGTAAATTTAAAAACCTCGTTCAACCAAGCCCACTCTCTTCGGATATACAACTCATTCTTATTTTTGTTATGAAATATAACCATTTTCGACCTCGGGCTTGAAAAGTCTGATTTGTAGCCTCTCACCATGTAGATGATCCCGAACATATAAAAAATGAGTCGAGAAAATTCGCCCAGGTACACCGAACTGATTTGAGAGAGGAATGCGGTCATAAATAATGCGAATCCGAACACAAGCTGGGTCCAATCTTGGATAATAAGTTTATTCAATCGGTCTTCATCATTTTCGTCTTGATTCGGTTCGAGATTTGTTAATTGATATTTTTTCGTATGTTCGGTTAAGGCAGGAATTCCGAAGAGCTCTTCAATGGCGTTTCTGATGATCGGCATCATAGCCGGCGGAGCAAATTGCAATTCGTAATATTTCTCATCCGTAGCGATTTCTAACATCGTCTGCGTTTTTAATAAGAGAATGAGGAGCACGATTAACTGAACGGTACCGGAGATTAAATAGACCGTCCCGTTCATAAATGCGTTTCCGAAGTTTAATGGGTTCAAAAGTAAATGGAATGCATCCGTGTACAAATAATAGATTTGCGGAACGAAAATAACAACCCATAAAAATTTTGGACCCGTATTCGCATTGGTAACTCTGATAGCTTTCACATCTTGAATCGGAATTTCCGTTTTCCACGGCGCCATCACCCGATATTCCTCTATGCAATAGAAATGTTCGGTCCTTGAGAATGTGATCACGGAACTTGATAAAAACACATATCCAACCAAACCAATAGAAATGATTGCCGGAAAGAAGGATGTCGGGAAAAACAGCGTTGGACCGCCCAAAACGAACCACGATCCCAAATGATTTTCCTCGGTCAATTTAACACCGAATTTCAATGCCATCGCAAACACCATTATTAGAAGAATGATGGCGGAGAACATTCTCGAAGATGCAAAACTCCGGATTTTTATTAACGTCGATCCTTCGCCTTTTACAATTGGTTCTCTTCTGAGGCTAAGATGCGGAATATAGGTCGTATTTTCTCTGAGCAAATTGCGATTTACAGAATATCGAGAAACAAGCCATAATCCAACGTAAGTTAAAAAGATCGAGAATAATGGTGATATGTTTACCACAACATCTTCTTCTTGATAAACATAGGTTATTATGAGCCAATCTATAACAGTTCCCGAAAGGAACAACCAAAGAGCCCAGATTATCGTCGACAAGCCCAAGATTGCGAGCAGTATTGCAAGTATTTGTTTAATTGTTGCCGGTTCTTTAAGCTGTTTGAGTTCTTCTTCCGATAGGACTCGGGGTCGCTGTCGGGTTCTGCTTAACAATTTTCTCATGATAAACGACCGTTTTGCATATTTCTCAAGCGGATTTTTTGAGCGCGATTCCCGCTCATCGTGATTTTTCTCTTCGAGGGATGTTCGCTCATCATTGAATTCTTCACTCATACTCTCACCCCGCTATTAGGTATTCCAACGAATCCTCGTAAGATCCAATACGGAACGGTAAAAATCATGCCTGCTTCTTCGAGGGTTGGAATTGTATATTTATAACTTTCAACAAATGGATTTTTTTCCCACGGAAAGATTGATGTCGAGCGCATTTCGATCGATAACGGCTTTGCATAATAGATCCTTCGCAAATTGACTTCGGGAAGTGCCGCTTGGAAAATCGTGCCATAAGGATCCTCCTCCAACCATTCTTTTAAATCCTCAATAACCGTTGCAACGGGCCAATTTTCCGGTACCGGTTCGATGTTGCGATAGGTGTCGGGGAAATGGACTCCATCTATTCTCATTAATTGATCTTCGACATCTCTTTTGATTATATCACCATTCGGGTCGGTTTTTAAGTATCGCTCCAAGATCGCAAGGTATATGGCATTGAAATATGCGTTTCGATGATTCATGGTATATTTTCTCAAGGTTTGTAAATATCCGTTGAAAAATCTTTGTCCGATTCTCGTTTCGGGGCCCTCAAGCATCAGATAACCAAAGACCGTGCAATGTCCGAAATTAAACGCATAATAATTGGATGTAGTTTCTTGATCGCCGCCTTCTGCATTGGCGAGCAAAGCCATCTCTTCGATCACCCATCTGTAGTATAATCTTTCATATTTTTCCGGATTCACCATTGCCGCCATCTTGAGTAATAGAGGGACCCAAAATCCGCCGGACCCAAATTTCGGTTTTTGATTCACGCCAGTCAAGCCACCCGGGCCATTAATTCCTAAAAAGTTATTCATTACATTATAATTTGCAACTTGTTCTATAATAAGTCGGACCGTGGTCTGTACGTAGGGATCATTAACATATTTCAACGCTAATGCCAACCCCATATAAAATCCGCCGTACTCATCGTTTGAAGTATATCCTCTCCATCGATATTGAGAATAGATTCCGGTTCCGTTGAAATGTCTTATGCTTTCTTGAAAATACATATTGGCGATACTCTTATGTTCGGGCGCCGCCCACCCTCGTGCCAAAATTCCGGGATAATCCGGTCCCAAGCCGCCATTCGGCACCGCTACCAGCATGGAGAAGCCGTGGATTAATTTTCTTAATACTCGTGTAGCATTTTCTTGCATGAGAGTATCATTTTCACGAATCGCGGCAAGATATTTTCCGACCCACCCCGCAATCGCAAGGCCGGTCCAAAGCGCACAATTATCCGAATAATGATATCGCAGCACCGTGGTCAGATTCTCGTCTGTGAATTGGGTCGCTACCGAAAGGTTCAAAGGAATATGAAAGGCTTCGTAACGATAATCATACACTTCAGCCATCTGCGCTAGCCGCGAATAATTCGCATTCATGAATGTTGAAGGATCCGGCTCATATAAATACGAGATTGAAGCAAGGTCCGTATACATTCCGCCAATTCGATAGGAAAAATAGCCGATATAGGAAAGAGGGAGAAGGGAAAACAGCACAATCAATACATTCTTGTACACCAATAATTTTCTGGTTCGAATTCTCATTATATGTAAATGAAAAAATTCGGAAAAAAACCTTTCTTTTTTGTCGCAAAGAGTGAAACTGGTCAGACCGTTCAAATTTCATTGATCGAAAGGATATTGCTTTTTGGCTTTCAGTTTTTCAAGTTCTTCTTTTTCCAATTCATTGAATGCGATTTTACCTACAAGGGTTTTCGGGAGATCATTACGAAATTCAATTTCCCTTGGGCATTCCCATTTAAGCAAATGTTTGGCGGCAAATTCCATGATATCTTTTTTTGTTTCATCGGTTGCTTTCGTCGGATCGTTTGGAATCACAAAGGCTTTGACTCTGCTGATTTGATTTTTATCTGGGACTCCGATCACACAAACATCTTTTATCGCGGGATGTTTTCTCAATAATTCTTCAACTACTTTGGGATAAACATTAACTCCAGAGACTTTCAACATTCGCTTTTGTCTTAATTTGAAGAAGAAGAATCCATCCTCGTCCATATATCCAATATCTCCGGTGTGCAACCAAATTCGTCCATCTGCATGTTTCTTTAGTGTCTTAGCCGTCGCTTCGGGATTATTGAGATACCCTTTCATTACGGCAGGCCCATGGATACAAATCTCACCTTCCTCGCCAACCGGGGCTTCTTCAATAGTGTCCAATTTTACGATTTTGGCCAGCATATCCGGAAAAGGTACTCCGATACTTCCTTCCTTATAATAATCAAGAGGCATAGCCATAATTGCCGTCACCGCCTCGGTTAACCCGTAACCCTCCATCAATTTAACCTCTCCGCCACCGTTTTTAACTACGGATTCAAATTTCTCTTTCGTTTGGCGCGGAAGAGTATCTGCACCGGAAAAGGTCGCTTTCAAACACGATAAATCGGTTTTTTGAAATTTCGGGTTACTCGCAAGAGCCTCAAACAACGTTGGAACCCCGATCAAATAATTTGGCCGTTTCTTTTTCACCAAAGATGCTACCGTTTCGGGAGTAAATGTAGGAACAAAGATCGATAATCCGCCGGACATAAATGCCGCATTTACACAGACACCGAGCCCAAACCCATGAAAAATGGGTAAAATCGCTAACACAGACTGCCCGGGACCTAAACCGCCCCAATACATCACTTGCATCCCTTCTGCAATCATATTTTTGTTGGTCAATTCAATCCCTTTCGGAACCCCGGTGGTACCTCCGGAATAGAGAATGATGGATGTATCATTTGGCGATTGTTTTACCGTTTCCACTTTCCCCGCCGCTCTGCCTGCTTTCATAATATCTTTATACCAAACAACCCGATCATCGGCAGGAACGGGAGGTATTTTACGACCTTTTGTCAGTTTGAATAATGGTTTAATGATACCGGATAAATAATCGGGGATCTCCGCCAAAATTAATTTTTGAACCTTAGTTTCATGCAAAATCTCGTTGAACGGCTTATACAAGGCATTCAGAGTCAAAGCCCATTTAGAATTCGAGATCTCCAAGTACATCTTGATTTGAGGCGCCGGGCTAAGCGGATGAATCATCGAACAAATTCCGCCTAGCTTATTCACAGCATAAATCGGTACAACTCCATTGGGGGCCGTTGGCATCGAAATCGTTATGATATCTCCTTTTTGAAAGCCCATCGCTTTTAATCCGCTTGCAAAGGCTTCGATTTCATCTGCAAATTGCCTATACGTTTGCCGGGTACCCATAAAATCCCACGCGGGCGCATCGGGATATTTTTCCACCGTTTCCATCAATCGCTCATAAAGCGATTTTTCGGGATATGGAATGGTCGGCGGAATCTTGCCATAAAATTTCAACCACGGCTTGGTTTCGGCTGCGTTTATCACTTTTCCTTTCGATTCTGACAAATTATCACCTTTCTTTTTCGCATTTAATCTTTTGTTTTTGATGCATAAAAAAATTTTTCCTCGAATTTTGGAAATGATCGAAATTAACGTTTTTGGCATTTTGCGATTTAGAATTGCCACAATCAAATTATACCATTGCAGAATTGAACATAAGGATTTCGATACCATTGACCGTTGATAGATGAGAAATCTTTTTATTGATTCCAAACAAATTCAAATTAGATTGGCGGAAGATGTCCAATCGAATAAAAATTCAAGGTGTTTAAATGGTTGACTTATTGAAAGGAAAAACGATTATTATCACCGGTGCCGGAAGAGGTATCGGAAAAGCGATTGCCGAAGTCTGCGCCCGCGAAGGGGCAAACGTGGTGATCGGTGATATCGATGAAGCGACTTGTGTCGCTACAGCAAAAGAAATTGCAGAAAAATATGGCGTTAAAACGAAAGGCGTAAAAAGCGACGTATCGAAAAAGGCAGATGCGGATGCTCTCGTAGCTGCTGGAAAGGAAATCGGCAATGGAAAAATCTGGGGATTAGTAAACAACGCGGGAATCACCCAAGACGCAATGATCCACAAAATGACCGAAGCGCAGTGGGATCTCGTTATGCAAGTGAATCTGAAAGGAATATTCCTCTGCAGCCAATCAGCGATTGACGCAATGACAGAAGGCGGTTCTGTGGTGAACATCAGTTCGATCGTAGGGAAAGCCGGAAATATCGGGCAAACCAATTATTGCGCATCCAAAGCGGGGGTTGTCGGATTCACCAAAGCTTTAGCCAAGGAGATGGCAAAACGAAATATTCGAAGCAATGCTATTCAACCAGGATTCATTAAAACGCCGATGACCGATAAAATCCCGGAAAAAGTGGTCACGGCCTTGGTCTCGCAAATACCATTAGCAAGAATGGGTATGCCCGAAGATATCGCAAATGCTTGTCTGTTCCTCTTATCGGATATGTCATCGTATGTAACGGGCACTGTCGTTGAAGTCGCTGGCGGAATGTTCATGTAAATAGGCTGTACATCCTTTTTTTACTCGGATTTTTTATCAAATTAGCCCTAAATGTTAAATTATATTTTGGCCAAGCTAAAGCACCCACACACGTTTTGTGTATTATTTTTTCACCGTTAATAATTCGTGGGCTTTTTGTAATTCGGTCGGAATATCGATAGCTTGAGGGCATTCATTCATGCATTTTTTACATTTTACGCAGAGCTCCGCATTCCCGTTGGATTTGTCGGCGTTGAGTTTTAATTTTTCTTTGGTGAGCTTTTGATATGCTTTCTGATACTTTTTAAGATTTTTCGTGGAATAGACATCATTTACCATGCTGAAAATGAGGGGGATCGCTA
>CAZUTM010000173.1:0-9779 GCA_964623665.1 uncultured archaeon | reverse complement strand
ATTGCAATTACCGATTTGCAGAGAGCCGTTTTGGGAGATGATCGGATTTATGCAACTGAATTCAACGATCACAAAGGAGAGCCATACTATGTTGATTTCACACAAATTGCAAAGGGTTTTGGGTGCCATGCAATCAGAATTTCGAATTCCAAAGAGATAAAGCCAGCCATCGAACGTGCCATGAAACAAGAAGGCCCGACCGTAATAGAAATTCTCGTAAATCGGGATCCGAAATATACGGGGTCGCCAGCATGGGGATGGTGGGATGTACCGATTCCCGCCTATTTGCAGCAAAAGCGGGAACAATATGAAAAGGCAATAAAGGAAGAAGACTTATCCTAAAACGCACTTCCCGCTTCTATTTTTTTTCTAAATTCTAACTTTTTTTATTCGAAAATTAATGTGTTCGGGAATTCCAAAATATGTGAGATTGTTCCGATTTTAAATAATACCTTTAGATAAGTAAGGTATTTTTCAATATCGAGAAATAAAGACCACCGGCCCGCTTAGTCGGTTAAAATCTGGAAGAAACACAAAAATCCCGAAATTCATGATAAACACCAATGTCGGGATTTTACGATCCGAATTCTTAAAAGTGTCTCGCGGATGGGTTTAAATAAAAACTAAGAAGCAAGTCAAGCCTGATTGATATGTTCGATATTTTTTTGATGTTCGGTTTAAAAACTGCGGTGCGACCTTAATTTTTGCTTTTTAAAGCCATGATTTTAAAAAATCCCGGAATACTTAATGATCACTAATATCGGGAACTTAATATACTCCCGACCGTATATTAGATCAGATGCGCCCCGCACGCGCCCGATCAAGGAGATGTGAAAACAATGAAAAACCAACCCCGAAAAGCCGACCAAGGAAGCAAAAAATCCGGAAAGGCAAGTCTTGGCAACCGAAAAGCCGGCCGAAAATACGAACACAATGGCCGAAAAGCCGGAAAGGCAAGTCAAGGCAGACGAAACGGTAGTAAAAAAACCGAACGTAGCAGCCGAAAATCCGACCAACGCAGAGGAAAAGCTGAAATGGCTACATCAATATACCCGATGGAAAACATCCCGAAAGACGAATTCGAATCCAAAAAAATCGCTGCGTTCTACCACGCCGTGGATCTCATGAAACAAGAGGGCTACGTGCTCAGAAAAGACCTGAGTGCAGTACACGAGGATGCCGACAAACCCTTTTTCAAAGCCGCATTCTGCAAAAACGGCTGGGAACTTCGTCGGATCACCAATATCACGGGATGGATGGTCATCATCCGCTACCAGCGTTATCGAACCAGGCAACACAACAAAGTGCGGGGCGTTGAGAAATCAACAGAGTTCGAGGTCATTGAACCAAGAAAACAACATCATTCAAAGGCCACCAAAGAAACCGTTAAAGAACTCTACAACATGGGGAACACCGTGAGTCAGATAATTCGGGCTTACGAGATTCAGCGCGGGATCATTCTGAAACCCGGCACCGTTCGGAATTGGGTCAGCGAGGTAGCACGAAAAACCAAGGAAATTGAAGTGGATATTTTCGAGTTGGAGAAAGCGATGCAGAAAATGCTTGATAAGAAAATAAATGAAGGCTGAATCGCGGTCAATTGACCAATCTAATAGCGGGTCAATTAATAATATCTTTCTGACTCTTCTTCCGCTTTCATTTTGAGGTTCGGAAAAGCAGTGTTCGTCCAATCGAAAAAATTTTGCTGAATCTTGTTCCGTTTTCATTTTGAGGTTCGGATACATTGTATGCATTTAATCAAAAAACCGAATCGAAAAATCGATCGGTTATAAATAGCCGGTGTAGCTCCAAACATATATATTTATTAGGTATTGAACCAAAGATAAAAGCATGAAAGAAGAACACTTTACCTACGAACCGGAACCGAAGATTTCGATTTTTGTCAGAAAATGGATGCCCGAATCCATAACGTCCGAAAATATCAAAGGGATAATCCAGATTGTTCATGGAATGACCGAACATGGGGGAAGATACGCATCAACAGCGGATTTTTTTACACAAAATGGCTTTATCGTGTACGCCGATGATCATCGCGGATATTATAAAACCGCGGGCTCTGTGGAAAAACTTGGAAAATGGAAACAAGGGTGGTGGCGAAAAATAGTTAAGGATTTACATGAATTAACCTTCATAATCAAAAAAGAATATCCAAACAAACCCGCATTTTTATTAGGGCATTCCATGGGTTCCTTTCTTGCACAAGACTACGCACAAGAATTCGGTTCGGAGATTTCCGGATTGATCATGAGCGGAACCAACGGAAAAAAATCGATGCTCACAATCGGGCAAACCATTGCAAATAGATTTATCAAGAAATATGGTGAGGACGCTGAAGGTATCGAAATGAAAAAAATCACGATGAAGAATATCAATGAAAAATTCCAACCGATAAAAACTGAATTCGATTGGTTAAGCCGTGATGAAAAAATATGTAAGGATTTTGAAGACTCCGAATGGACGGGCTTTGTCCCGAGCTACCGATTCTTCGGCGAAATGCTTTCTGGGTTGAAAAAAATATGGAACTCTTCGAATGAAAAGAAAATTCCGAAAACCCTACCCGTGTATGTATTTGCCGGAACTATGGATCCGGTTGGAAATTATACCAAAGGAATCCTCCCGCTTATAAATAGATATAAAAAGTATGGTATTTCGGTAGATTATAAATTCTATGAAAATGGCCGGCATGAAATGCTCAACGAGATTAATCAGGATGAAGTGAGAAAGGACCTCTTGGAATGGATTAATAAACAGATAGCAAAATTATGAATCCTTTTTATTTTTTATCTGATTTCGCTGTATAATTATCATTTGCGTATTTTGGTCAACAACTTTGATAACAATCGGATTCCAGATCGCAAATAATTGCTTGCCTCGTTTTATCAATCATGGAAGCCCTCACATTTGAATTTGCTGAGAAATTAACTACACGCTTTGAGGATGAAAAATTAAAGGTCAGCAGAAAAGGCACAATCAAAAGAATTTTCGACCAAAAATTTGATTCGGAGAAGGACTTGATAGCGTATCCCGAGATACGCGAATTTCCATATTTTCGAGTCAAATTAAATCGTCGAAATTTCATTATGGGCATGATTATCACAATAATTTCGAACGTAATGATTGCGATCGGAAATATTCACCGCGGTGAACCGATGCCCACATATCTTTTAATTACTTCGATTAGCAACATTTCATTCAACATTGCAATTTTCGCATGGCTTTTCGATGTTGAGGGCTTCCGGGTTTTATTGGTTCCTCTCTATCCACTTTACCCGTTGTTGATTTATATCATCGCGACCCGTGTTCCATCGGAGTTACAAATGTTCAATTATTTTTGGCATGCCTTTCATTTGGTGTTCATTGCCCAAAGCATTGCCAGCAAAAAATATTGCAATTGGAGATATATCCCTGGTGCAATTTGTTTATGGCTTGCCTATATGTGTGTGATCACGATGTTCTTTCCCCAAATGCGTTTCATTTTATTACCCTTGGATCAAGCAATTTCTGCAGTAGCAATCTCGGGCTGCTCGATGATGATTGTACTTCGTTTCATGGAGAAAATCAAAATTTGAATTCTAAGTTCTTTTTTCTTTTATATTACAAAAGATGGTAATCCCATCTCAAATTTTATCTAAGATCTATGTTAAACGAGTTCATCATGGATATAAAAACAACCGCAAAAACGTTTTCGTGGACAGCCTAATCCATGTTCTGTTCAGAACGTGAATATTCTGTGGGATGGTTCCGCTTCCCGCCTATTTTTTTTAAAACGTTTTTTCAAACGAATATTTTATGTTTATTCTAAATTTGTACAAAATTAAAATAAAAAAGATCTTCTTTGAACGATTTTCTTCGATTTTTTCCTATTTAATTACAAAGTAAGCAAAACAATGACCGCTCCTATTAGCATCACTGAAAGAAGAACGCTAATTTTGAGAATGCCTTGTCTTTTCTCTTCAACGAAATGAATTTCACAATAGAAAGCACGATTGATGTATTTTGCATGTTTTGAACATATAAAGCGTTGGCATTTGCGACATTTTATGGGTGTCTTTTTATTGCATTTAAAACAGTTTCCCATTTCTTTTTCTTGAACAATTGATGTATCGGTGGGATTTTTTTGGGCATTCTGGTTGAAGTTCGGTATTGTTGGGTCAGCGGTGCCATTCATTAAAATCAAAAATACATTCTAATAATAAAGCTTTGTTTTTCAGAGCACGGCTTTCTTTTTAAGCGCATTATTCACGATTTGTGGAGAAACCTTTTATATTAAGTGTATTTTTTCAACTTGATCACCATGTTCGATTGGTGATAAAAATAAGAAAGAAGTGAAAATGAGTGTTAGTACCTACGATTATGTTATGGGTAGTACCCGTTATTTCGGTGCTTTGCATTGTATTGGCTTTTTATTTTAAAAGCACCGTTGAAAAAGCGGATCCCGGAAGCGAAAATATGGTCCGGATGCAAGGGTACATTAAAGAAGGAGCCAATGCGTTTATCAAAAGACAATACAAAACATTGGCAATTTTCGTAGTCATTCTCGCCACTCTTATTGCTCTTGCCTATTGGGGAGACGAAGAGATGGCTTGGTGGAAAATGGTAATTACCTATGTATTAGGTGCCTTTGTCTCGGGTTGGGCCGGTATGGTTGGTTTGAATGTTGGAGTAACTGCAAACTCACCCACCGCTTGGGCCTCGAAGCAAGGAATGCCTGCGGCTTTCAAAATCTCATTCTTTGGTGGTGCCGTTATGGGGTTGCTCATTGCCGGTGCCGGTCTTTTGTGTGTTTGGGCAATCTATTGGATAACCGGAGAGCCAAAAGTGGTATTAGGGTTCTCATTCGGTGCATCTACAATTGCATTATTCATGAAAGCGGGTGGAGGTATCTATACTAAAACCGCTGATGTTGCTGCTGATTTAGTCGGAAAAATCGAATTTGATTTACCGGAAGATGATTCGCGAAACCCCGCTGCAATTGCTGACAACGTTGGTGATAATGTTGGTGATATTGCCGGTATGGGCGCCGATCTCGTTGACTCTTATATTGCATCCTTGGTTGCTACCATGTTATTGGGATATAGTTTGACCACCGAAATTTTAGTTGAATATGCTTACGCATCAATGCCTTTAATCTTAAGTTCTGCTGGATTGTTGGCTTCGTGTTTAGGAATCTTCTTTGTTACTAAACAAATTAAATCCGACCCAGGTAAGGCATTAAATACCGGAACCTTTGTCGCAGCATTATTATATGTTGCAATCAGTGCATTATTTGTGTTCCTCTTGGATATCACAACCCCCGAAATTAACGCGAATTTCGTTTGGAGAAACTGGCTTGCCGGATTATTTGGAGTGTTAGCTGGATTATTAATTGGGCTTTCAACAGATTACTTTACCGACGACACAAAGAGACCCACACAACTCACTGCAGAAGCGTCACAAAAAGGACATGCATTAAACATTCTCACCGGATTTTCATTCGGATTGTTGAGTGTTGGGCCAGCATTAATTGGTATTATTGTCGCTATGACCATTGCATATATGTTAGGTCAATTTTATGGAATTGGTAATGCATCGGTCGGTATGCTTGCAATCATCGGAACAATCGTTTCAAATGATGCATTCGGACCGATCACCGATAACTCTCGAAGTTTGGCTGAACAAGGAAAACTTACCGAAGAAGAAATTGCAATCTGCGATCACCTCGACTCTGCAGGAAACACCGCAAAAGCAATCACGAAAGGATTTGCTCTTGGTGCCGGTGCTTTAACCGTGTTGGCATTATTATTCTCTTATGCAGAAGATGCACGCGAGATTCTTCCGACATTCGATGTTACCTACAACTTGTTAAGAATCGATGTAATGATTGGTGCAATGATCGGTGCTTTAGTGCCTCCGATCTATAGCGCTTTGCTTATCAGAGCAGTTGACAGAAACGCTCAAATAATGGTTGGTGAAATCAGAAGACAATTCACCGAACACCCCGGAATCCTCCAAGGAACCGAAAAAGCAGACTATGCCCGATGTGTTGATATTGCAACAAAAGGTGCCTTACATGATTTGATTGTTCCTTCAATCCTCTCAGTCGGTGCCCCCTTAATCACGGGTATTTTATTCGGAATTAATGCCGTTGGTGCATTACTTGCCGGTAGTATTTTCACCGGAGTTATCTTCGGATTACTCTTTGGAAATGCTGGTGGGACATGGGACAATGCAAAGAAATACATCGAAGATGGTAATCTTGGTGGAAAGGGAACGCTTGCTCACGCAGCAGCAGTCACCGGAGACACTGTTGGAGATCCATTCAAGGACACAGCCGGTCCAAGCATTAACACATTGATCTGTGTTGAGGGTTTAACAGCCGGTATGTTCTTAGTGTTGTTTGCAATCATTAACAACGGACTCGGTTTGGTTACCCCCTATCTCTTAACCGGGTTATAAAAAGCACATCTACTGGAGCTTTGGCTCCGACATTTTTTTTCTTGAATCTTGCGGGAAATTTTTCCACATCTTCGGTATTTGATCTTTGAAATGCAAGAATATCTATTTTCTTATCATTTATATCGTTCGACTATCGCTTCAAAGAAAGAATTTGCCGACCATTTCTGAAAAATATCGGAAGAAATTGATAGTACGTTTATTATCCGCACTATAAACAACTTTTTCTACTCCAGAGTATTTCTTTACGTGCAATTCGCAAAAAGTTAGGTGTAATACATGTCAGCAGAAGTACAAAGAGAAACCGCCCCAAAGGAGAAATGGTTCATGATGACTCCGGAAGATGTAGCAAGTAAGCTTTCTACATCCTTAAAGAGCGGTTTAACCACTGAAGAAGCGAAATTGCGTTTGGAAAAATACGGCTATAACGAACTCAAACAAAAAGAAAAAGACCCATGGTGGAAACGCTTTTTGGCGGAATTCAACGATTTCCTTATATATATTCTTATCGCTGCAGCGTTTCTCTCCGCTATCGTAGAATATGTCGAGTCAAGCGCCCATGGGGAGCCAACATTTGGGTTTGATTGGATTGTTATAGCAGTGATCATAGTTCTTAACGCAATCATTGGATTTGTCCAAGAGGGAAAAGCAGATGCCGCTCTCGAAGCCCTTAAAAAAATGTCTGCACCCGAAGCTCAAGTCATCAGAGACGGGAAAGAAATCTCTGTTAAAGCAAGAGAAATTGCAATAGGAGATATCGTGATATTGCATGAAGGAGATATGGTTCCTGCAGATGGAAGAATTGTTGAAGAGTCAAATCTTAAAGCGGAAGAAGCTGCGTTGACTGGAGAGAGCGTTCCTGTTACCAAGAGAGTATCGGTTATTACCGATCCGGAGACTCCGCTTGCTGAAATGAAAAATATGGTCTTTTCATCCACATTGGTTACATTCGGTCGGGGCCATGTTGTCGTTACAGCAACGGGAATGAACACCGAAGTCGGAAAAATCGCAACCATGATCGATGAAGCAGAAGAAAAATTGACTCCTTTACAAGAAAGCTTGGAAGAATTTGGACAATCTTTAGGAAAATTAATTTTAGTTATCTGTGGAGTAGTTGCCCTTATTTATATCCTCAGATCGGGCGATATATTGGGTTCGATCCTAGCCGGAGTTGCATTGGCAGTGGCCGCAATTCCGGAGGGATTACCCGCCGTAGTGACCATCTGTTTAGCTATCGGAGTTACTTCGATGGCGAAGAAAAACGCAATCGTGAAGAAATTACATTCGGTTGAAACACTTGGATGCACGACCGTCATCTGTTCTGATAAAACCGGAACCCTTACAAAGAATGAAATGACTGTTCGAGAGATCTGGGCCGGAGGAAAATTATACACAGTTACCGGTTCGGGGTATGAGCCTGAAGGTAAAATTCTATTGGATCAACAGCCGGTTGATGCTAAATCAATTGCCGATCTTGAAATGACTTTAAGAATCGGTCTTTTATGTAATAATGCCAGACTTTCCAAAGAAGATAAATGGAGATGCTTTGGAGATCCAACCGAAGGATGTTTGATCACTTCTGCGTGGAAAGCGGGATTAGAACGTGAAGCAACCTATTCAAAATATCCCAGAATCAACGAAATTCCGTTTGATTCCGGAAGAAAACGTATGACCACAATTTGTAAAACAGATGGAAAGGAAATCGCATATGTAAAAGGCGCGACCGAAATCATGTTAGATTTCTGCAAAAACATCCAATGGGAAGGCAAAGTTCGACCGATTACCGATGCGGACAAAAAATTGATATTGAAAGTCAATGAGGAACAAGCAAGCAAAGCCCTTCGTGGATTGGGTTTTGCCTTTAGAGATGCAGCAGGTATTCCAGCCGAAATCGACGCAATGGAAAAGGATCTCACATTCGTTGGAATGCAATTTATGATCGACCCACCCAGAGATGAAGTAAAAGAAGCAATCAAGAAATGCAAGAGTGCGGGCATCGATGTTAAAATGATCACGGGAGACAACCTCATGACCGCGGTAGCAATCGCCCAAGAACTCGACATGGCAAAGAAAGGCGATCCCGCTTACCAAGGAAAAGATATTCCTTCATTAACCGATGATCAAATCAACGCGGCACATGTATTTGCAAGAGTATCCCCAGAACACAAACAAAATATCGTAAAAGCCTTGCAAAACAAAGGCCACACGGTCGCTATGACAGGTGATGGTGTCAATGATGCACCCGCTCTCAAAAATGCAAACGTTGGTGTCGCAATGGGTATTACCGGAACCGAAGTGTCCAAAGAAGCCGCCGTTATGATTCTTGCAGATGATAACTTTGCAACCATTGTCAATGCCGTAGAAGAAGGCCGAGGAATCTACGATAACATTAAAAAATTCATTCAATATCTCTTATCTTCTAACATCATGGAAGTGTTGGTGCTTTTAATCGCAGCGATTATTGGATTACCTTTACCTCTCCTCCCAATTCAATTACTTTGGATAAACTTGGTTACCGATGGAGCACCCGCAATCGCATTGGGTTATGATCCATACGATCCAACTTTGATGCAAAGAAAGCCGAGACCAATTGATGAACCGATATTAACCAAACCTTTTATCACCACAATGATTTACAGAGGTATAATTATGACAGCGGTGGTATTGGGATTATTCTATCTATACGATCAAGTGCCACCCTTCATGGTCACAAGCTTTTCACAGATCGATAATTCACATTTAGAACTTGCGATTGCTTACGGCCTGAAGCCGGGAGAAGATGCCCAATTCTTTGCTGCATACAATGCTTTAACACCGGAACAATTATCGGCTAATTATACTGCATTCTCACCGGGTGGGATCTATGAAAATGCCATCCTTGCAAAAGGATTTGAAGCATACACTGAGTCACATGCTCGAAGTGTCTGTTTCTTAATCATGATGTTCGGTGAAATGGCTAATGCATTCAACTGCCGATCAGAATTCAACTCGATCTTTAAAATCGGATTCTTTACCAACAAAATCATGATATATGCAGTCGGATTATCCACGCTTTTAACGATCGCACTTTATATCCCGGGAGAATGGGTTGGTGGAATTAATTATCTCGGCCGAACATTCTATGTCCTATATCTTGTAGAAGAATGGCTATGGGTTATTCCATCAGTGGCAATTGTAATCGGTTCTGTTGAATTAATAAAGGTATATTTCCGAAAGAAATTTAATTTGAAATTTGATTAAAATTCTATCTTAAATTGTTTATACGATTAGCATTTTTTTTGTCTAACCCCCTAGCGGGGGAGCACAAAATAAAGAAGGTTTTTTTC
>CAZUTM010000172.1:6923-9873 GCA_964623665.1 uncultured archaeon | reverse complement strand
TTATTAACTTATTAGTAGCATTTTTCTATTGAAGAGAAAATCCGGGCTTCCATGTAAGCGATCTAAGTCCAAATTTTACTTTCAAAAAAATCAAAAACGAGTCCAATTAATAAAGAAAATTTTATCAGCGAAACCTCGGATTAGTCAAAAATAATTCCATAAAAAAAGAATCAGCCCGCAATGTTGAGATTATTTCCCTTTTTGCCGATCTCTTATAATATTCGCAATGTCGGAGTATACTCCAAATCCAACAAAGAAAAGACTCATCGCAAGCAATAATATCATGAATGACGCTATTTGAAACACAATATTATCTATAAGCGTCCGAACAAACATTAACACAAAGAAAATGAGCATATGAAAGGCACCATCACGAATTGCACGGATCTCCTTCGCACGCTCTTTTGACGCTTTCCGCAATTTCTCAAATTCTTTCATTCCCGAATAATATACATATATTGTAAAGATCATCAACAAAAGAAATGAAATATACATCAGCCGAAATCCTTGTGTTTCTGCATTCCATTCATTTTGGGGTAATAAATGAAACAAAATGATCCCGGCACCAATACCCACCACCGTTTTTTTCTTCTCCTTTTCATAAACGAACATCTCTGATTCAAATAAAAAAAAGAAGATGGCGTTTAATATTACGAAAATATTCATAAACATCAAAGAAATAAAATAAGGTGTTGTTTTTCGACCAGCGTCAATTGTATCAATTATCCCGCTTAGGATTGCCAGCAATGCAAACACGTAAGCAAAATTTGATAATGAAAAATATAGCGGAATTTTCGATGGCCGCACGCGGTATTTATGAATCCCGAAAATAGCGAATAATAAAAACGTGATAACAAGAATTGGGATTATATAGATGATTACCTCGAAGAACGGGAGCTGTTCGCCTTGTGAATTTGTTTGTAAAAACATTTCAATCATTTAAATTATTCTTTGATGTTATTTAAATCAAATCTTTTAACTTTATAATCGATGGAAACAAATCCCTTTGATTGAAAGAATTCACAATGAATATTTTCTTTTATTTTCCGTCACACATGCCTTCCAACATCTTTAAATGTCGCTGGCCAAATTTTCTCTATATAAATTCATAGAACGATTTGGCGGAGGAAACAACACAACCGAAACATATATAAATAAAGAAACCAAAAATTAGTAGAGGTGTCTATTATGGTCATAACATCTTATGGAGAGGCGATCATCACATACGACAAACCGGATAATTTGGTTGAGATGTTCGAACTTTCCGCAAAAAATCATCCGAATAATAATTTTATCGGAGAAAAGGACGCCAATGGAGTCTATCAGTGGATTACGTATGCACAAATGGCTGAACGGATTGATAATCTTCGTGGAGGCTTAGCATCCCTTGGTGTTAAAAAAGGCGATACGGTAGGAATTATTGCGAATAACCGAAAAGAATGGTTCATATGTGAAAATGCAACACATTCATTAGGCGCAGTATTCGTTCCGATGTATGAAAAAGAATTATTGACAATGTGGGAATATGTGGTGAAAGATTCAGCTATCAAAGTCCTTATCATTTCTAAACCAGAAATCTATGAAAAACTTAAAAATCTCAAAGGAAGAATCCCTACGCTTCAGCATTTCGTTATTATCGATACCGAAGGAGAAGGAAGCTTAAAGGCTCTTGAAGAAAAAGGAAAAGCAAATCCCGTTCCGAAGGTGTATCCTGCCCCAACAGACTATGCTAACATTCTTTATACCTCTGGTACTACGGGCGAACCCAAAGGAGTTATTTTGACACATGGAAACTTTACTTCCAATGTCCATGCTGCAAAGAAACAAATGCCATTCTTCAACGAAAAAAGCAGAACATTATCCATGTTACCTTGGGCTCACAGTTTCGGGATCACAGCAGATTTGCATTCTTTTATGTCCGACGGTGCCGCCCTTGGGCTTATGGGATCGGTTGACACATTATTAGAAGATATTGTAAAAGTGAAACCCACGTTCTTAATCTCGGTTCCGAGAGTGTTCAATAAAGTGTATAACGGTGTCTGGAAGAAAATGCGGGATGCCGGAGGAAAGAAACTCCATCTCTTCGAAACCGCGCTTAAATTGGCCGAACAAAAGCGTTTAACCGGGAAATCAAGCTTTAAATTAAAACTCCTTGATAAATTGGTTTTTAAGAAAATCAGAAAACTCTTTGGCGGAGAAATCCAAGCCGCAGTAACCGGTTCAGCAGTCATGAAAAAAGAAATCGCCAACTTCTTCATCGACATCGGAATCCCAACATACGATTGCTACGGTTTAACCGAAACTTCCCCTGCTTTGACTATGAACTCTCCCGTGGTCGGAATTCGTCTTGGAACGGTTGGAAAACCGATTGATAAAACCAAAATTGTGATCGATCGCTCTCGAGTTGGAGATGATTCCCCCGATGGTGAAATCATTGCATTCGGACCGCAAATCATGGTCGGCTACCACAACAAACCGGAAAAGACCAAAGAGGTCATTGTATACGACGAAAACGGAATTAAAGGATTCAGAACCGGAGATCGGGGTCGGTTGGATGAAGATGGTTTCTTATATATTACAGGTCGATTTAAAGAAGAATACAAACTTGAAAACGGCAAATATGTCCACCCCGAAGCCATTGAAAACGAAGCAAAATTATTGCCGTATATTGCTAATATCATGATCTATGGCGATGGCAAACCTTACAACGTTGGATTAATCATTTTGGACTTTAAAGTGTTGGACCAATTCGCAAAACAATTGGGAATCTCGGTTACAGCTGACGAATTGTTCGATCCCTCGAATCCAGCGGGCCAAAAAGCAAAAGAATTGCTATCTATGGACATTCAAAACCATCTTAGAAAAACCTTCGGCGGATACGAGATCCCAAAGAAATTCCTATTTGTAAAAGAGGATTTCTCTGTGGACAATGGAATGTTAACCCAAACTT
>CAZUTM010000172.1:0-6913 GCA_964623665.1 uncultured archaeon | reverse complement strand
AAAAGTAATGGAAAAATATGGGCAACAACTCTTGGATCTCTATAAGGATTAGCCCTTCTTTCAAATAGAATGAATTTTAGAACCAAATTTTTTTTTCTTCTTGCATTATAAAGAAATTTGTTTTGCTCTTTGTTTTTTTTTACCCCTCCCAAATCATTCATGATCTTGGCCTCGGGTACAACTGCTTTTCTATAAATTGGGTTGTTACTTCTATTGAATTAGGTGAAATGAATGGATTCACTAAATAAAAATCAACGGATGATGTTACTCTGTATTTTGGTGGGCAATCTCGTATTTGCATTATGGTCTACCCTTGTGTTTTTGGTATTTCTCCACGTTCCGGTCCACCTTTGGCTATTATTAAATATCTGCGCCCCTACTCAATACATTACAATCGTGGCGATGGTATTTGAATTGAAAAATAAGAGATATCTTTCATGGCAAATTGCAATGGCTTGCTTTTTGTTCCGATTCGGCACCGGAGGAATGTTTGTATTCCCGTGGGATGGCTATATGTTGACTTCTCAGTTCTCTCACATTTTCATGACTCTGCTCGCTCTGTTTATAATCTATATTGCAGTGGTAAGCGAAGATCCTTTGAAAAAGAAAAAAACTTTGCTCGGATTGATTATTGGTATTATTATTATATTGATGATCGATTTAGTGGTCTTTCCAATCGGATTTATGGATCCAATCGCCGTAGAAATGATGGAATCAATGGGATTTTCGATAAATTATTGAAAAAACGGTGAAACATATGGTAAAGAAAACAAGCAGTGTAAAATCCATGAACCAATCAACAGCTGAAACGAAATCAACAAAAGCAAAGAAATCAAGCGGAGGAAAACCATCCACACCCAAGAAGATGTCAAAATCGGAGAAAAAGTTCAATTTTAGGACAGAATATCCGGATCTCTATGAGGCCACTCAAGAACCTTCAATTATTGATGTGACTGAAGCTCACTATTTTATGGTTGACGGAAAAGGGGATCCAAACACTCCGGGCTTATTAGATGAGGTCATGACCTTGCTTTATGGCGTTTCTTACACGCTTAAGATGAAAATCCTAAAAATTATTGCTCCGGAGAAGGATTATGTAGTTCCGCCTTCAGAAGGCTTATGGTGGATTGATGGGATAACCGGTTGGTCAATGGAACGCGAAAAATGGATATGGACGATAATGATCAGAATTCCAAACCACGTTACTGGTGACGAAATTAAACAAGCGTTAGAACTCTTCAAAAAAACAAAAAATCCCTCCGGATTCGATAGATTATATGTAAAATCGATCAAAGAAGGTCAATGCGCTCAAGTCCTTCACATCGGACCTTATATACACGAAAAAGAAACAATAGAAAAATTGCACACATATATAAATCAGAGAGGATATGAATTTTCCGGAAAACACCATGAAATATATCTCTCGGATCCGCGAAAAGTAGTACCGGAAAAACTCAAAACAATTATAAGAGAACCCATTGCAAAGAAATCGTGATCTATCCTCGTATAGAAAATCAACATTGCAAAGTTAAATATTATCCCTCTTTTTTTAGTTTCATGGCTTTAGATCAAATTCCAATCGGTAAATTCTCGAAAATGGTGCGTTTAACGCCAAAAGCGCTTAAAATATACGAAAAAAAAGGCCTATTGGTTCCGAAATATACGGATGAAACAACAGGTTATCGTTATTACTCAATTAGTCAAATCGAAATCGGGATGCAATTATCTCTCTTTGCATGGGCCGGATTCTCGCTTGAAGAGATGGAGCTGCTGCTGACTATGGCTAAAAATAAAGATGTCGAACAAATGAAGGACTTGTTCAAAGAAAAATTAGAGAAAATAAAAAAGGAACAAGAACGGCTCTCTCAAGTTGTGAATTTTCTTGATACCTATCTTAACCGGCCAGATGCACCAGTAAATGACTCTGAATTCAAAATGGTCGAAGTACCAGGCATAAGGGTTGTTTCTATGAGACAAAAAGGCATTTATGGCAAAACCATAAGTGAAATGATCGAAAAACTCTTTAAATTCATCTATAAAGAAGGAAGAGGTGCAGTTAAAGTTTCGGGACCGATTATCTTTATTTGCCATGATGATGATTACAAAGAAGAAGATGCAGATATCGAAATCGCGATCCCGATTCAAGGTACAATCAAAGCACGAGAACCCATCGAAATAAAAACTCTACCAGAATATAAAATGATCAGCACGCTCCATAAAGGCCCGTATGAGGAGATATCCATAAGTTATCAAAAAATCATGGCATATCTACGAAGCAAATCATTGGAGCCGATCGATTCAAGCAGAGAAGTGTATATTACCGGCCCAAGTCAAAGTAAACCGGAAGATTATCTAACCGAAATTCAATTTCCAATACAAAAAACATAAGCGGAACTCATCAACAAGCATTTACTATACCGACACAACAAGCCATTGATGAGATTCGCACGACTTTTTAAAATCACAAACGGGATTTTTCATGCTATTGGCTTTTGGGTAGATCGTGAAGAAATATTAAATTGTTTCATTCGTTTGGATGAAAATAAAAATCAGTTTTAAATGAAAAGTAGGTTTCTCTACACAAAATTTATATTATTGTTTTCCCAAGAAAAACTGGTGATTTTATACAACAAAAATCAACTCAAATAATTATCTCCGTTTCTCTTCTTGTTTTTATGATTGCACTCCAAGCAAATTCAATATCCGCACTTTATACGCCCTCGACCGACCAATTAGAATACTCCGGTGTTTCCCAAGTGCCATATGTTGAAAAAATTGCAATGGGCATCGATTCGGAGATTGCAATATCCCCAACCAACACGCTCTCTGTAATTTATTCCACTGCCTTTGAAGAAGGAAATAAATTAATGTATACAGAAAAACGCTCAACAACTTGGAGTTCTCCTCAACTCTTGCTTGCACCTCAGTATGTAAATATGTACGAAAAGGACCTCCATATTGACAACAATAGCAACGTTCATATTTTTACGCAATACAATCAAAATACAGCGTATTATTTCACGAATCAATCGGGAACATGGACCAATGTTTCTTTTGGAACGGGATCTTCATCCTACAATTTGGTTACGAACCCCACCGGCTCAAAAATATATATGGTCTCTTTAAAACAAGCAGCCAGTCCTTCTTCTGTTTGGCATATCGCGTACGACAACATCTCGTATGCTGGTCCCTCGAATGTAAATCATTCTCAACGGATTTTCGACTTCAGTGCAACACCAGATTATACACCTATTTCCTTTGTGGATATTGCTGTGAATTCCTCCGGGCATGCATATATTGTATTCAAAGGCTTTAAAGATATCTTCTATTTTACTCTCTCCCCCGAAGGTGTTCAATCCACAATCCGACAAATCTCTAATGCAACGGGTGATGGTGCATATACCTTCAAACCGGTGATAAAAATTGCCAATGATGATAGCGTTCATTGCATCTTTCAAGTCAATAATGCGGGAAATACCACCGAGTTAAAAGCACTAAGAGGTATCTATTATCAAACCATTAATTCCACCGTTTCTGCTAACAACGCTTTAAAAGTTGGACCATTCGGGTACGCTTGGCAATTAAATGTAGAATACCAAAATATTCCTACGGTCGCATATTTCGTTGATAGTGAGAATCAAATTAAATGTTTTGATGTTCTGTATGCTCAAGGCGAAGTTTTGGTGAGAAATGTATCGAATTTCTTCCGCATGGAGAATTATAAAGAAATATTTCGAGGCTTCGCAAGGAAACATTCCGACCAGCAAATCTATCTGTTAAGCGAAATCAATGGAACACAAGAATTGATCTCGTCACACCTTAATGAATTTGGAAATCGGATCGAATGGACCGCGAAAATTTCAACATTGAACATTAAATCCGGAGATTCCTTTATTATTACCCTTAATCTAAAAAATTTAGGTCCAATCTCCCGAAATTTCAGTACAATTGCAAGCATTGTTGGTGCGGAACGAGAACTTATGGATTTTCCGAGCGCAGAAGAAGCGCAAAATCAAGTCATTGGCGTATTAGAAACAAATAAAAATGTCGAAAAAACTTTTGTGGTGAAGTTTAAATCGAATTATAAAGGCGAAATTGGAATCGCTATGCTGGTTTATCCGGATGATCCAAATCGAGGATATTTTGGTGTCGCTTGGGCCATTGAAGTTTCCGGTGGTGCGGTAATTCCAGGGTTTCCAATTGAAATCACTTTAATGACAGCGGTATTTGCGATTTTCTATTTAATTCGTCAAAAACACCACCATCAATAAACCCTTTTCTCAAAACTCTTTTTTTAGCTAACTTCTTATACTTTTTGTCAAAATATACAATACAGAACTTTACAGTGTTCATTTAATCAATCCGATTTTAAGAAAATATGAAAAAAGGCTTAAAAAAGACACCCATTGCATGCTACGCAAAAATATTCTGTTTAAATGCCCGCTACCCTATCTACATTTTTTCTCATGTTTGCCGTCTTGAATTGAGTCTTTAACACTCAACAATCCGGCCCGGTCGCCATAAAAGATTTATGATTGTTCATCTCTTTCTGATGAATATATTACTAATTTGTCATTATTTTTACATTTTTACAAAAAGAACGTAACTCATGGATATGGATTAGAAAAATAAATTCGTGAAATACTTAAGAACAATATTCAAATTCACAATAAAAAATACCGATATTTCTCTTTTAGGTTATAAATTCAGCGCGTTTTATTCATGGTGTGATTATCTCGGATTTTATACGTTATAAAAATTTCAATAAATTTATTAATGTACTTAACATCATATTTTTTATGTTACCCTTCCAAGAAGCAGAAGATGAGATATCGACACCACCGAGGACTCTCAATGGGAAGATCTTACCGCTCGTCCCATTTCCTTAGATACGGCCCCTCTTCTTAAAGAAGAGGAGCGCGATCAAATAGAGCAAGCAATTTTAACCGAGTATCGCAATATATCGGCGCGTCCGTGGGCACCAAATACGACGAGCATTCGTCTCCGAGCGGTTTATGCACTATAAGCAATCAAGTCGCTGAATAAGCGCAAAAAAAAGTATAGGGAGTCCCCCTTACGGTCATCGGTACGACAAAACTTTTTGTGCCACCGATCTGTATGCGTTGTTTATTATGAAATTTCATATATTTAAAAAATTCAAGGTTTTTTTTGCATCAACTTTTTATTTTCATTTTTCAAAGATCTTCTCATGTGCGACACAATAATTGCGCTTGGAGCCGCAACCGAATCGGGAGAGATGATTTTCGGAAAAAACTCGGATCGGGACCCTCGTGAGGCGCAAAATATCGTTGTTTATCCCTCTGCTGATAATAAACCGGGATCGATGCTTCGGTGTACCTATATCGAGATTCCTCAAGTCGAGCATACCTATGGCGTGATGCTTTCTCAACCCGAGTGGATGTGGGGCGCGGAAATGGGTATAAACGAGAAGGGGGTTGTGATCGGCAATGAAGCGATTTTTACAAAGGCCTATCTTCATAAAAAGAATGATCGGTTGCTCGGAATGGATCTTTTGCGTTTGGGACTTGAGCGTGCGGACACTGCAAAAAAGGCGCTTGATGTTATTATCGAATTACTTGAAAAATATGGTCAAGGTGGGAATTGTAAATCAATAGGTTCGCTCTATTATCATAATTCTTTTCTTATCGGAGATGGAAAAGAAGCGTATGTCTTGGAAACGGCGGATAATATGTGGATTTGGAAGAAAATCAAGGATAAATATTCTATCAGCAATATCATCACAATAGAGACCGATTATGATGGTATTTCCGATAATATGATTCCTTTTGCGGTTAAAAAAGGGTGGTGTAAAGCCGGTTCTGACTTTAATTTTAAGAAATGTTTTGGCGGGACTCTTATGGGGAAATTGGCTAAAGGTCAAGATCGTAGGGATTATTCGTATCAATCTCTTTGTAATTCCATCGGAAAGCTTGATTTTAAGGGTATGGCTAATATACTAAGAAGTCATGGCTCGTATCAGAATGGGCCGGAGTGGAAATGGGATGATGCATCCTTAGGCTGGATTTGCTCGCATTCCAAGGGAATCACAACGCCGTCCGAATCAACAAATTCGATGATCACGGTCTATAAAGCCGGTAAACACTACAGTTATTCAAGCTTCGGGCCGTTTCCTTGTTGTCAGATTTATCGCTTTGCTTACTCCTCTGATCTTCATTCTTCCGTTCAAGAAGTGTATCCTCCTTCAAAATCAAAACCGGATCTTGCTACATATTGGTGGAAAAGTGCTAAACGGGCATTTCATCTGTCTTGTCGATATGGCTCGTTTGTGGAACGTTATGAAAAGAAACGAGTCGAATTTGAGCGGGAATTCACCGATATTTCCAAATTAAATCAAGGATCGGTTCGGGACCAGAAAGAACGCGCTGATTCACTCTTGGACGAGGCGTTTCAATCATTACTAAAAGAAGAAACAAAGGGCATCTCAAAAGGAATTAAAAAATATCGAAAAAAGCAAAATCCGTTGATATGAACGGGGATTGTAGAATATCTCTCACGATAAAATTGAATGAGAAAAAATTAATCCTATGAAGTTGATTAAAATTGCTTGGCCTTTTTGGATCCTTTTTTTACAAGCCACTCGTAATGTTCTTTTTGTTTTCTGCGCTTTTCCATATCGGGATCTTCACTTTTGCGCCGATTTTTATCCCATGCATCATCATATTCCGATGGTCTAAGAGAAAGTCCGCAACTGGTGCAAACTTTCTTCTTATCAATACTTTCTACCTCACCGCCACATTCAGGACAATTACCCATAAAACCAACTCGCTGTTCTCAAAATAATGAAATTAGCGGCGGGAAAAAAAATTTTCGATTCGATTTTTTGGACTATTTCGAACCTATGAAACCACCCCATTTTTTTAAATAATTCTTA
>CAZUTM010000171.1:0-9962 GCA_964623665.1 uncultured archaeon | reverse complement strand
CGGTTCGCTTGGAGAGATGTTTTACGCAATCAAACCTAAAACCGCTCAAAAGAATTTTACGAAAAGAAAAGACAATAAACAAATAAATAATAAGATCCGAACCGGAGAACCCAGAAAAACACATAACAAACGAGCTGAATTTCAATCGAATAAAGGATTTAACAAAAATACAAAATCCAAATCAAACACCAATCAAGGATCGTAATTTTTTATTTTTCAACACCCAATAAAAAGGAGAATAAACATGGCGAAAACTCATCTAAATCCCTATTTCAAGGATGAAGATATTAAAATGGAGCTCGGAGGGAGTACGACTTGCTGTGAAGAATGCGGGTCTCGCTCCATTATGGAAGATTACAATCGCGGTGATCTGATATGCCAAGATTGTGGATTTGTCGTGCGCAGCAAGGTTATTAATGTCGGACCTGAATGGAGAGCTTTTGATTACGAACAAAAAGAAAAAAGAACGCGAGTGGGCGCACCGATGACATATACAATTCATGACCAAGGATTAAGCACAATTATCGATTGGAGAAATAAAGATTTTTCGGGCAATGAAATCTCCCCAAAACTCCGGGCTCAGATTTATCGCTTAAGACGATGGCAATCCAGAATTCGTGTCTCGGATGCAACCGAGCGAAATCTAACGTTTGCACTCTCCGAACTTGAGCGGATGTCATCTGTCCTTTCTCTCCCCAAAAATATCCGGGAAACCGCCGCAAAATTGTACCGAAATGCGGTCCGATCTCATCTGATCCGCGGAAGAAGCATTGAAGGAGTTGCAGCAGCTTCGCTCTACGCAGCATGCAGAATGTGCAAAATTCCCAGAACCCTTCAAGAAATCGCCGAAATCGCAAGAGTTAATAAAAAAGAAATCGGAAGATCCTATCGCTTCATCGCGGGAAGACTGAATCTCAGCTCAACTCCCACCAAACCATTGGATTATATCGGAAGATTCACCGCCGATTTGGGATTATCCAACGAAGTATTAAATAAAGCAGCCGAACTCGTTTCGATTGCAGAAGCTCGTGGGTTAACATCCGGAAGAGGCCCAACAGGAGTCGCAGCGGCATGCATCTACATCGCATCCATTATGTATAAAGAAAGGAAAACGCAACGCGATATTGCAAGAGTCTCCCAAGTCACCGAAGTTACCGTAAGAAATCGCTTCAAGGAGCTCATATTGCGATTGCATTTAAAGATTCCGATAAAGCGGAAATAATTTTTTAATGGAAAACGCGCTGTTGTGATTGAATCGCGAAAAATTTTTCTAAACTACCTTTTTCTTTCGCTCTTCTTTCTCATTTTATTCGGATTTTCGTGTTTAAACTCAATTTTCTTTTCTTTTCGCTTCTGTGCGAATTGTTCTTTCGTTTGCTTTCGGATATTGGCTGTTCTTCTTCCACTTTTCTTTTTGCTTCTCCCTTGTTTTTCCTCTCTATCTATTCAAAGATAAATTTCAATCTATAACCGATTTGATGAATTTAATTTTTTGTGGCTACAGAAATAAACGAATAGATTTTTCGAGTTCAGCATCAACTATAAATAGGTTCGAACTATACCATTTTTGTGATTATTTATGTACAAAAAAATTTTGGTTGGCATCGATGGATCGGAAAATTCAATGCGTGCAGTTGATAAAGCGGCCGATTTGGCTCTTTGCTCCGGTGGCGAAGTTCATGTATTTCACGCCATAAAACATTTCTTTGAGCCGACTTATTTGAAGATCCCGATTCTTTCGGATATAACTCCCCCTCCGCCTCAAGATATTAGCTTGATTCATGAAACCTATAAAAAAGCGGGTTTGAGGCTCCTAAAACAAGCGCAAGATCGGCTTAAAGCTCGCGGGCTGGATGAAAATAGAATGAAATTTATTTTAGAAGAGATAATGGCTCCCGAAGATTTTGTCGAGCAGTATGCAAAGAGTAATGGAATTGATTTGGTGGCGGTCGGTTGTTCCGGCCATCATTCCAAGCTTCGGGCAGTATTTGTTGGTACCGTGGCTCAAAAGGTTTCAAATCGTGCACCTTGTGACGTTGTGGTGGTCCGCTAATTCTTTTTCTTTTGTGTTTTGCGCTATATTTGCTTGTGTTCTTTTAAATTATTCTTTTTTTCTATAGTGGTAATATTCATTGTATTTCGTGGGCAAATGATTTTATAAATTTATGCTCCAATATATACTTGTCCTTGAAACATTTTTAAAATAAAAATTTAATATGGAATTGGGCCTTTCCGCAGATTTTTTAGTTCTGATCTTCGGATATAACGCATTTTTTCCGTTTATTTAACGATTGTATAAATCTTTTTTATTGTTTCCATTTAGTTTTTGTAAAATTGGTAGAACTTTGCGTATTGTTATAATATAATCTGTCAATTCATGAAATGTGAAAAATTCAAATACACATCATAAAATTGAAGCGAAAAAATAAAAGCGAAAGCAAAAAGGAGGATAAAGCTTGAAATTATTAAGATCAATTTATGCATTTTCCCGCTTCACAACAGCGGCCATACCCATACCGAGTCCAACACACATCGAACCAATACCATAGGATTTTCCGGATTGTTCTAATTGGTTCATAATCGTTCCGATTAACCGACATCCGGTCATACCCGTAGGATGTCCGATGGCGATCGCACCACCACATGGGTTGAATCTTGGATCTTTATAATCAAAGCCTAAATCATGCCCGCAAGCCCAAACTACGGTCGAAAATGCCTCGTTGATTTCAATAACATCCATATTGTCCAATTTCAATTCTGCGCGTTTCAAGGCTGGAGGAATTGCATCAATTGGCCCTGTCAACATCAGAACGGTGTCCGAGCCTGTAACATAGAAGGATTCGATGGTTGCTCGGATCTTTAATCCATGTTCTTCTGCATATTGTCTGCTTGTTAAAATCATAGCCGCGGCACCATCGGTCGTTGGACATGAGTTTCCAGCGGTGAGAAGCCCGGTTTTTCTCTTTACAATTCCCGGAAGACCCGCAATCTTTTCCATCATTTTTGCAACCGGCATATCACGTGGGCCTTCATCTTTCGAAGTTATTTCGGTTTGACCCGGAATCGGTTGTCCTTTTTCATCAACAATCGGTTTTCCCGTTTCATCAAGCTTCGGCACCACGATAGGTTCGATCTCTTTTGCCCGAATGTCCCATGTTTTGCATGCCTTCGCATGTGAGAGGCAAGATAATTCATCCAATTGTCTGCGAAATTCTTCTTTTGGCAAACCCGATTTTTTCAGCCACACCCATCCCATAACTTCTGCCGAATTGATTTGGCCAGCAATATCCGTGCTTACACCGGTCATTTCAGCATATTTTCTGGTGGATTCTATCACTTCCGGATTTTTCACCATTCCGGGGTTTGGTGGAACGGTTTGGGCTCTGTTCCCTTCTCCCACAACGGTCATATCGGCTCCGATCGGATAAGAATTCTGGGCTTCAACACCGCCTATGATTACACATTGTTTATCCATCGTTGCAATTTGTTGCCATCCAAAAATCGCCGCTTGCATTCCCGATGCGCATTGTCTGTTTAGAGAGACCCCCGGAACTTTCATGGGAAGTCCGGCCGCAATCGCTGACACTTTCGCAACATCGAGTGCGGTGGTTCCGATTTGGGAATTGCATCCGCAAATCACATCTTCGTAATCCGAAAGAGGAATCTTCGATTCATTTCGTTTCGTAATTGTCTTCAAGCAGTGGATAAACATATCGTCTCCACGAAGGCGCCATAAGGTTCCTTTTTTCGATCCCAAAGGAGTTCTGACATAATCCACGATAACCGGCTCATATTTGGGATTTGATGAAAATTTTGAATACCATTTAACCATATTTAAACACCAATGACTTTAATACGCTCATGAATTCTGTTTTTTTTGGCTTTCGGATGTGATGTATTCATGATTTTAATTCCACATAGCATGTCCGAGTGTCATTTCTGCATTGTCAAGCAATCCCGACTTGAGGTTCGCTTGCTATGCATCGAATTCATGATAGTATTGCGTACATATACTTCTACCGCAAAAAATATAAATGTTTTTAATTGGGTTTTCAAAAACAATAGGTTTCTCTTGAATGTGGAAGTCTCTTCTTTCCGTAAATATTCAATTTTCATGGCGTTGCATCGGATGCAACAAGGTTTAAATAGGCCGGATTCAAGTTAAAGATAGGTGTTGCATGCGATGCAACATTAATTGAGGATCAAAACCTAAAAAATCGCGGTTTTCGAAAGGGTTTTGGTCTTGAAATTATATGAATTATCGAATTAATAAAGGTGATCAACATGAATCGAATGGAAACAGGCGATAATGAAATCGCAATAAAAATTGAAGGGTTGACCAAAGACTTCGGAAAGTTTCGCGCTCTGAACTCTATTTCTTTTGACATTAAGAAAGGAGAAATCATGGGATTTTTGGGCCCGAACGGAGCGGGAAAAACCACCACTATGCGGGTTATCGGAAACCTAATTAAACCCACCGAAGGGAGGGTCTTGGTCAATTTAAATGGAAATCTTGAAGACATTAGGTCTGTACACAGCGACCTGGCCCTTGACCGATTGGGATTCTTGATCGAAGTCCCGGAATTCTACAGAGATCTCTCGCCCCGCGTGTTATTGAGCTATTTTGCCAAGTTAAGAGGTTACCCGAGGTCAAAAATTGCAGATCGCGTTGTCTCAGTGGTAACAATGATCGGAATGAAGGATTGGATCGATGAGCCGATAAAGAATTTCTCGAAAGGGATGATTCAGAAAATCGGAATCGTTCAAGCAATTGTTCATGATCCGGATATAATTGTATTGGATGAGCCCACATCGGGATTGGATCCCACAGCACGAAAAGAAGTTCGAGATCTCTTAATCAAACTAAAAAAAGAAGGAAAAACCATCTTTCTATCATCCCATCAACTCTTTGAAGTAAGCGAAATCTGCGATCGTATTGCGATCATAAACCATGGTCGATTATTGGCGGTTGATACTCTCCAAAATTTGGAGAAAAAAATGGCGGAAAGTCAAGTTTTGGTCAAAATTAAACAAAAAATTGAGCTCGAAAGAATTCCACAAAGCGTTGAGAGACTTGAGCCTATTGCTCAAAAATATGCATCAACCATTCCGGAGAAAAAGAAACAAAAAGGTCTCGTCTTTTATGATCTGGAACTGCCGGGATTTAGAATCAATTTCGATGGGTTGATCGATAATCAAGAACTCTTACTAAAAGACCTGGTTCAAGCGAATATCGGCGTCATCGAATACACAATACCAAAAACTGATTTGCTTGAGCGATTGTATATGAAACTGGTGCAAGAAAGCGACCAGACTCAAAAACAAGAAATTAAAATAGGAGGAATATAAAATGTCCGCAATTACAAGACTCATTACCCACATCGGAGACACTATTCTCTTCGAATTCAGAAAAAATCTGAAGAAAATGCTCTTCCTCTTGGGAATCACTGCTATAATTATATATTTGAATCTTTTCTTATTGGGAGGACTCAAAGAAGATTTGGGAATCGAAAATCCTGACACCATCAAGGATTTTATCTCGCAACAATTCTCGTTCTTCACAACATTACTATCCATCTGCGCCACCGCACTTTTCGGCTCCATCATCGTAGAAGATGCGGAAAAGCGAACCGGAAACATCCTCTTTCCAAAAATTAACAAAGATCGGTTAATCATCGGCCGGTTTATCGCGCTCTATCTGATGTTTAGCTTTATTATCCTCGTTTATTATTTATCCGTTTTAGGATCCGCTTTAATCAACTATAATGATGACCCGATTCCCAAAGAGTTTTGGGACTCACTCGGATGGGCTCTTCTCTACGCGCTTGCATTATCCGCATTCGTAACATTTTTCAGCTCGATTTCGAAGTCTGTAAATATTTCAGTGATCTTCAGCATCCTCTTCTTGCTCATTCTTTTCGATATTATAGTCACAATAATAATGTTTTCGGGATCAAAAATAGAACCGCTATTTGTATTGACCTATTATGGGAATATCATAACGGCAGCATTCAAATTCCCGGAAGAACGTTTTATGGAAATGGACATCTACCAAGGCATCGAACAGCTTGAAGGCAAGATGTATCGAATTTGGTACACACCATCTGTAGAAGGTGCAATTATCGGATTATTGACCTACACAATAGTTTCGCTTGTGTTGGCCTACATCTTCTATAGACGAAAGGATTGATAACATTTCAACCCTCTTTTTGTATTTTTCACTTTTTTTCAATGTTTCTTCTCAGCGATTTTTCTCAGCGTTTCTTCTCAACGGTGCTTCAATAATCGAACTAATCCGGCTACGTTAAATAACATATAATCAAAAAACGAAAATATGGATTATTATAGAAGAATAAACGAAAACCTCATGAATATGCTTTTTTACGTTTTGCTTGAGCCGTTAAAATTATGATCCATTTCATTAGATTTAAAAAAAAGATAGCTAAATGGGCTTGCTCTTGATATATTCGCAGCAATCGGACCCATCGTTTATTTTACATTCGTTTCATCAACTTTTACCGCACGGTTCTTTTTCAAGAAAAGAACCAATAGAAAAACAATCAAAAGAATCCCTCCAACGATAAGCTCAATAACCAACACTTCGGGCACGAAAATTCCCAAGATGATCAATGAAATAATTATCAATTGTATCAGCGTTGTGGTTGCACTGACTTTCCCGAATTCCTTCGGTTCAATTTTCACATTGTGGTTCTGTGCAACTCCGATTGCTAAAAGAGTATCTCCAAACGGTGTGAGATTATCACCCCAAATAATACCGAGCGATAAACCCATAGCACCTAAACGGGCATTCGGAGAACCGCGCTCACCCATCAGCACATTAATCATCGATAACAATATTTTTGCAATCGGGATGTTATCCACAAAAGCACTGCAGATGGCACCCACCCAAAGCAGTAATAAAAATGCCAAGGCCGGCTCATGAATATTTAAGGATTGCAAACCTTCTCCAATCAATTTAATAACACCAACGGCTTCAAGACAACCGGATACCACGAACACGGATAAAAGATAGATGAGAAGGTCAAAATCCATGTCTTTCATCACGCGAATCCCGTGTTTTCGATTCACGAATAATGCAATCCCGGCACCCATCATGGCAATAATATCGGGAGAGATAACATCTGATGGAATGATAATAAACAACGCAATCACCCCTAAAAAGATGGTGGTGATATTGAGCATCATCGATTTATCCTTTACAAAAGCCCAAGGCGACTGGGACAAGAAATTTTCTATTTCATTACCTTTAGGTTCGCTGAATTTCTTTCGATTCTTGATCGCAAATACGACAGCTGTTGAAAAAGCCAAGAGTATTGAGATAACTCCTGAAAAGGAGAGGTATTCTAAAAATCCGATTCCTTGGTTCGAAGTAATCATAATCGTTGGAACTGAAGAGATCGGAAGGACAGTCGCTCCGATTTTAATAAACATCGCTTGAATGATGATAAAAGGCACCGGATTCAATTTCAAAGTTCTGCAAATGGTGATGGTTAAAGGAATCATTATGATCGCAGTAATCTGATCGGCCAACACCGCACTTACAAAGAATGTCAGCATTGAATTCATGATCATCAGTCTTCCGGGATGCCCCTTTGTCGCTTGGATGACTTTGAAGGACAAAAATTGAAACAATCCCGAATACTGACAGAAGAATGTGATTATTGAAATTCCGAAAATGAGCAAAATGGTGTGGAAGTTTTGGTACCCATCTTCTTCAGTACCGAACATTAAATTCAACAAAATTCGCAACGGGGCACCCGTCCCGACAACTACAACGAGGTAGCTTAAAAGGGCGATAATAATAACGAGCGATGATCGATCCATTGAATCTTTAGCAATAGAAAAAAGCATGATCACGAAAAGTACAATCATTGCAATCAGAGGCCATGTGGTTTCCATGAATTGAAATAGGGAATAAAACAAAATAAAGAATATGTTGAGAACGAAAATATAAAATGTCAAGGAATACGTCTTTTCCGCTTCATTAAATAAAGATTAATCAGAATGCTTGAGTGGAAATCACGGATATCTCGAAACCGAAATGAGTTCTTCACACTATTCAATTTGAAGGAAAAAAAATCGGTGTGATCTTAGAATTTATAACCGCACGCTGGGCAAAATTTAATGCCCTCTGCTTTTTCAAATCCACAATTCGGACAATTGACAATTGCTTGTTGTTGGGCTACGGGTCTAAGAACCGCGGGTTGTCCCATAAGCGGTTGTGCCGGCGCGGGTTGATAGATAACAGGTTCGTATGCGGGCTGTGCCGGTGTGTTTGCGTATGCGGGCTGTGCCGGTGTAGAAGGTTGAGAACCATGGGTGAAATTAATAATGGCTTCTACAACCACCTTTACTAACCCAATGCCTACCGCGGCAATCGGAATTTGAGCCCACCATTGCCCCATAAACAAGATTCCGAATATTATATTAACCACAATCAATCCAATGATGTTACCTACAATATCTTGCGGCTTGGTTTTGTATTCATACCTAAAAATTTCTTTGATATGGGCTATTGCATGGATGACATTCCCGAAAACGCCAAAGCCGAGAATAACCGAAATCAAAATGGCCCACCATGCATCGGGGAATAGCCCCATTCGAATTATGTTCCAAATTGTGGCACCGGTAATGGCTCCAAAAAGATCATCAAGCGGTGCCTTTTCCTTCTTTACGCAACCGTGAATGTGGTTGCAATTCGCGTGATCAATCATTGTTGTTGATTCCATGATTAAAATATAATCAATCCGGATAATCAATTTTCAAGGTGCCGATTGTTATCAAACAAAAAAAAAAAAAGAAAAATCGGTGGGGCGACGGGACATTCCCATAGAATATCCACGTGCTAAATCCATTATATAAAACAAAAATGTTAAGATTCGTATTTAAAGAATGGTTCGTTTTTATGGGCATGAGCAAAGGATTTACAATGGATTTAGATGAAATAATCAATGCAAGAGTGTCATGGCGAGATTACAAGCCGGTGGAATTAAACAAAGAAGATATTCAAAAGGTCGAAACAATTATACAAGAAGTATCACAAATGAAAGGACCGTTCGGTTGTCAAGCCCGATTTCAACTAATAACGCTGTTTGATAAACCAAAAGAAGAGGCCAAGCAATTGGGCACTTATGGTATGGTGAGAGGTGCGAAATATTTTTTGGTTGGAGCGGTTCTTCGTCAACAATACAATTATGAGGATTATGGGTTTTTATTCGAGCATTTAATCCTTAGATGCACCGAATTGGGGCTCGGTACTTGTTGGTTGGGAGGGACATTTAATAAATCTGCGTTTTCAGAGGCAATAAAATTGACAGAACAAGAGGATCTTCCCGCCGTGAGTCCGATCGGGTATACAAAGGCATCTCACGGATTGATCGGCGGGCTTTTCCGGCTTGTGATAAAAGCACATAAGCGGAATGCATGGTTTGAAATGTTTTACGATGAAGAATTTGGTAAACCGCTCACGGAAGAACTTTGCGATCCTTCCTACAAGGAAGCGCTTGAATGGGTTCGAGTAGCACCTTCGGCCAGAAATAAACAACCGTGGCGAGTCTTGGTGAATGGTAATAGGGTACATTTCTTTCTTAAAGCGGAATCGGTTGAGAATGGCGTTCCAAGGATTATGAATTTTCAGCGCTTGGACATCGGGATTGCGATGGCGCATTTCGATTTAGGGATGAAACAAAAACAAGTTCCGGGAAAATGGACGGTGGTGGCCGATCTTGGTAAAGAGATTCCGAATGACCTCAAGTATGTTGTAAGTTGGGTCAAACAATGATTTGAGTTTAAAGGAAAAAAAAGCATTAAGAAGTTACGTAATCTCAGCACAGAGCATGGGTAATTTATGTATTACCTACCCTTCTTCCCATTTTTTTCATTTTAGCTCACTTTGATAAATCGATTTTATGCAGTAAAAAGTCGATTCAATTGAAAACGTA
>CAZUTM010000170.1:2234-9990 GCA_964623665.1 uncultured archaeon | reverse complement strand
TTGCGATAGGCTTGGTTGTGAATATTATTTATCGAATTATAAATGAGACCTATTGGAATATTCTATTAAATAAAGTGACGATCTTTTTCAGCGCTTTGGGGGTTATTTTTCTCTATGAATTCAATCTTTTAATCCGATTTTCGGAAAATGAGATATCCAAAAAGCGACAGATTGTTCTATTCGTGGTATATGCATTATTACTCTCGGTTCTTTTCTTTATTCCCGATGGTGTTTCATGGGATTATAGCCCCGGTCCTTATGGCGTGCCTGTTTGGAATCCCGTATTTGCAATCTATGGAGGAATTCTTTGTCAGACAATCTTCTTTATGATCCTTTACACCAGTTCAAAAATTTCGCAGCAATTTGCAGATATTCAAGCAAAAAAGAAATATAGATTCACAATCGTTGCAATTGTTATGTTTGATTTTATTTTGGTTGGGAACTTCGTGGCTAATGGTCTCAACATCCCGATTGTGCGAACGATCTTTTTGGTCGGGTCCGGAATCTCGATTATTTTTGGCACTTATTGGTTATACCAAGGTGTAAAACGGCAATTATAAATTGGAATTCCTTCTTTTTTCATTTCTTCCATCTCTCTTATCTAATATTAAACGGAAAAGAATTTTGGGTCGAGATTATTATCCACGATGTATCCAAAGAGTGGAAAATCGATGGGAAATGATCTACCCTTCCATATTTTTAATGGATTTCAATTAATTAAAAGTCTGCAAGGATATCTCCGAGTATATTCACCTAAGCGCAAAAAAATAACAAAGATTTGTTGATTGCGAGTATGCATGGAAATCGAGTCATTCTCACACAAAAAATGGTTTATCGGAAAAAGATAAACAATTTTAATAAAAAATTTAATAAATAATTTGGTTTACATCAAACTTCCGATGATTTTTGCTGCTTGTTCCGTAAGAGAATAGTATTTTTGTCTTCCTTCTTTTTTAGACTCGATGATATTATTCTTTTCGAGTCTCTGACAATGGAACGTAATCGCCTGAGGGCTGACCTCGCACACCGAAGATAATTCTTGATGTGAAGTTCGTGTAGATGCTCCGACAAGATATTCCAATAACATCTTCGGTGTTTTTCTTCTTAAACTTGTTATTATTACCTCAAGCATCTGGGGATCGGTATTTAAGTTTTTGTTTTGATACCCGTTGTCGTTTTCAATCGCAAAGAAACATTTGTAACGACCATCCTTGACCGACCGAATATAATTGGTCTTCTCCAACACGGAGATGTGGTATTGAACCACTCCCATCCGCTTATCAAGTTGGCGGCAAATATTTCTAAAGTGTAAGCCGGGTTTATTCTTGATCAATTCGTAGATCGTTCGTCTTGTTTCTTGATCCAGAACCGATTCTTCTCCGCGATAATCCCTGCTTGTAAACTTCCTGGTCGTAGCGACCATTGCGGCGGCTGAAAAACACAACAGTAACAACGCCTTCGTCTGCATCGATGTTTTCTTTTCTTGTTCCAAATCTATCCCCTTTTTTGGTTGATAGTTCTTCAAATCATCATAAAACAAATGTTCTATGACGGTACGTTGAGAAACAAGTGACCCATATATAAATGTTTTTAAGATTCTCCCGACCCGCCACAAAATCTGATTTGTCGGGAGAGTGATAGATAAAAATTTTTTTAGAAAAATTCGAATTAAATAATATAAATGCCGTTTCACAAGCCTCGGTTCTTCTCAAGAAAATACTCAATAATAAACATGAACAACGTTAACAAACCAAATAAATACGCGGATATCTTGATAGCGCTTTTAATAATAACAGAATACGGCATTGGCTTATTTAACAGCATTTTTTTATTTAAGAAATAGGTTTGCAAATCGAATGTGCCTTTTCCTTCAGCGGTATCATTTGAAGTAAGCCTATAACAATGGTTTAATATCTCTTGCTTTAATTCTTGAGGCGAAATTGAAGAGTTTGCTTCAATAATACATGCGCATAATCCTGTAAGGATCGCGGCACTAATCGATGTGCCGGATATTATTGTATAGTAAAGATTTGCCTTATATTTTATCCCAAACTCTACCCCGTTTGCTTTTGGTACGATAATATTTGTCCCTTTCATCATCAAGTCGGGAGAAATCGATTTCTCTTTACTCCCCCGCGAGCTAAAAAATGCCGGTTGAATTTTATCATCATAAGACCCTACACTCAAAACATATTGCGAGGTGGCGGGATAACCTATAGAATTGGGATCTGGACCGAAGTTCCCCACAGCAGAGACCATCAAAATGCCTAATGAATATATTTTTTCCAAGTATTTTTCGATAATCTGCGATTTAAAACATGGAATCGGATTAATAAACGGAAAGCATAAAAGATGGATTTTTTGTGTCGGAAAATCCGCGATAAGTTCTTCTAAAAAGAGAAGGAATTCGGAAAAATGGCATGTGCCGCTTTTATTGAATAGTTTATACATGAT
This sequence comes from uncultured archaeon, assembly GCA_964623665.1. Lineage (GTDB taxonomy): Archaea > Asgardarchaeota > Lokiarchaeia > Sigyniarchaeales > Promethearchaeaceae > CAZUTM01. Next base: position 7,536 of record CAZUTM010000170.1, on the reverse strand, counting down.
GACTTTCGCATCCGGAGCCATTCCTTTGAAATAGCCTTTGGATGCTTTCCCGTTACCACATATGGCACCAGCCATTGCTGTTCCGTGGCCTATTATATCTGTATCGGGGTCTTCCGTGAAATTATGAATATCGAGTATCCGGTCTGCCAAATCGGGATGTGTACGATCAACTCCGCTGTCGACCAACCCAACAACCACGTTTTTTCCGCTGAACCCAAAAAAAGAATTATGAATATATGATGATTTCACCAATCGGGAGACTTCATTTAATTGGAGATAGAACCGGTCATCGGGTTCAATTGCTTCGATTTCTTCTTTTGTTGAAAAATCCAAAAACTGCGTTTTATTTAATTGGCTTAATCCCACCGGAAAATTATTGAAGGAAAATTTAACCAACCCTTTGTCCGTATATGATTTTAGTGCCTCGGGACTTTTAAAAAGAAGAAGGAAGTCTTGTTTAGGGCCCTCTCCCCTAACCGAATTCGCTCCGCTTAGTTCAAAGCGCTGTAAAATGAGTTCTTTTATATTGTCTTCAATCATCCAGTCTCCCTCTTAGATTTTTACGTTTTAAATTATTTTCGTTTCTTTTATTGCTTCTTCCACTGAATAATTATGGTGAATGATTAAAGAAAGCGCCCGAGTCAATTCACGTGGATTTGAATGCTCAAAGATGTTTCTGCCCATTGCAATGCCCGCAGCGCCTGCATCCATTGCATCATGAACGGTTTCTAAAAGCGCTTTCGTATTATCCATTTTTGGCCCTCCCGCAACAATAACAGGAACGGGACACCCTTTGATTATTTCTTTGAAAGAATCAATATTGCCCGTATAATTCGTTTTTACAACGTCAGCACCTAATTCAGCCCCGGCACGGACGGCTAAATTGACCACTTCGGGAAGGTGCTCCTCTTTTACATTTGGACCTCGCGGATACATCATTGCAATTAAGGGCATACCCCAATGTCTGCAAGCCATTGAAACTTGACCCATTTGTTCCAACATCGCGGGCTCGTCATCTGCGCCGATGTTTATGTGAATAGAAACAGCATCGGCGCCCAACCGAATTGCCTCTTCAACGGAACACACCAGAACTTTGTGTGTAGAATTGGGCGATAACTTTGTGCTTCCGGATAGGTGAATAATGAGCCCGATATCTTTAGTATTTTCCATTTTAGCAGTACCACGATGGCCATTTTCTGCGATCCCAGCATGTACCACCACTGCGTTTGCTCCACCATTTGCGACTTCATTGATAATCCAAGGCATATTCGCAATACCCTTTGTTGTACCTATGGTTAACCCGTGATCCATCGGAACGATAATTGTTCGGTTCGTGGCACGGTTGAATATGCGTTCCATTCGTATCCTTTTTCCAAGGGAAGTCATGATTATCAATAAGACGCAACAAAATAAATGTTTTTTTGGCACAAATACTTTAGGGTACAAAGTGCTGGTGAAAGATCTACAATTGGAATGAGAGCGCGGTGCAAATGATTGAAAAGCATGAATACGTAATAATAGGAGGCGGCTTGGCCGGATTAATAGCCGCACTTAAAATTGCAGAGAAACACAAGGTCTTATTATTAACTAAGAAAGGAATCAAGGATTGCAACACCATCCATGCAGCGGGAGGCATTTCATGTGTATGGGATTCTCAAGATTCGTTCGAATCCCATGTACAAGATACCTTGGTGGCCGGTGATGGATTATGCGATAAATCCGTTGTGGAGTATATCCTCAAGAAGGGCCCTTCTAGGATTCGAGATCTGATTAATTGGGGTGTCCAATTTGATAAAAATGAAAAAGGCGAGTATGAATTAACAAAAGAAGGCGGGCATTCATTCAGGAGAATTCTCCATCACCGAGATATAACGGGCAAAGAAATCCATAGGGCTCTTGTTGAACACATATATAAAAATCCCAATATTGAGGTTAGAACTGACCAATATGCGATAAACCTCATAAAAAAGAAGGGTAAATGTGTGGGTGTCTATGTATATAACTCGTTAACCAAAGAGATTTATGGAATCTCATCAAAGGTGCTCATATTGGCAACCGGAGGTGCGGGGAAAGTCTATCTTTATACTAGTAATCCCGACACTGCAACCGGAGATGGGATCGCAATGGCCTATCGCATCGGAGCGACCATTCAAAATATGGAATTTCTTCAATTCCATCCGACTTGTCTCTATCACCCATTGGCCAAGAACTTTCTAATCTCCGAAGCATTAAGAGGAGAGGGTGCCATATTAAAAGATATAAGAGGAAATCGGTTTATGGAACAAGAACACCCTCTTAAAGAATTGGCACCTCGGGACATCGTGTCGCGAGCAATCGACAAAGTAATGAAGCAGAACGGCGATGATTTCGTGTATCTCGATATTTCATTCAAAGACTCCGAATTCATCAAAAAGAGGTTTCCGGGCGTGTATGCAAAATGCATGGAATATGGAATCGATATTAGCAAAGATCCTATCCCAGTTGTTCCGGCTGCCCATTACACATGCGGAGGAATCAAAGCAAAACCGAACGGCGAAACCGATGTTAAAGGATTATATGCCGTTGGCGAATGCACTTGTACGGGCCTTCACGGCGCAAACCGGTTAGCAAGCAATTCGTTGTTGGAATGCTTGGTCTGCGGAGCCGAATGCGGAGAATTCGTCCGAGACTTGCCATTGGAAGAATTCGAAGAAATCAAAGAATGGGAAAGCGGATCGGCGGTCAGCCCCACAGAACTCCAAGCGATTAACCAAAATTGGGCTGAAGTTCGGCAAATTATGCAGCATTTTGTTGGAATTATCCGCTCAGATAAATCCCTGATTAGGGCGCGCAATCGTATCACCCTTATTCATGAAGAAGTGGATCGATATTATTGGGATTTCATCATCACTCCGGATTTGATAGAACTGCGAAATCTTGTCACCGTTGGTCGATTGATTGTCGAATCTGCAATTGCAAGGAAGGAATCCCGAGGAATTCATTATAATATTGACCACCCCAATAGAGAGGATGATGATATTCACCCTACAGAAATCAAAAAATATTGGTAAAAAGTAAAATATAAAAAGTTAAACTACGAAAATTAATTGGAGTGTGAAAATTTTGGAGACTACATTACCATTCTCAGGATATTTTAATTACAAATGCGATTGGGTTCAAAAATATTCAGAAATTTTAGAAAACAACCAACAAGATAAAGTTAAAATAAAAGGTGCAATAATCGAATCTAATCAAGATATCAATCAATTTGTTCAACGATTAAAACAAAAATATCCAAGCTATTCATTCGAATATAAAAAATCGAAAGAAAAAGATTTCCACAATTTAATAATTAAATCCAAAAGTAATGTTCTATATTTTTACATTGATACATCAAATCCCCGTTTTTGGGTCATTCATTGTAATGAACATAGATATTTGACTGATCCCTGGATCAATAAAATGGCCAACGTCATCAACGAGGATTTTATCTATTTATCATCTGAGGATCTAAAATCTTTTTCAAATGGAAATCAAAAAATTCAATATTCTGGATTTCACCTTTTCTATGATGGATTGTTCGATTTAGATGATCGTACTGCATTTTCAAAGCATTCTGAAAATTTATTCGAGAAAAATGGAATTTCTATGCGTATTTGGGAAAAAAAACAATCATCTACATCTAAATTCATCGAAGAATTAAAAAAAATCCATTTTCCAATAAATTTTACAAAATTTGATTACGATATTTATGAAAATGAAGAATCAAAGACTCGATTATTAAAAGAGACGTTAGATTATCGCGGATTATTTGTTATTCGGTCAGGAAATTCATTTTTGGATCATTTGAATTTTATTGATACTATAAAAAATTTCTATTCAAACGAGATGGAGATAATTGAATCGAAAAAAATAGATTGGAAAACTTGTAAAGGCGGGTTATACCAAATCTGTTGGGATAATAATGAAATCAATCCAAACATGTTCGTGAAAATGTTGGTTGAACAATCCAAATTTTTCAAAATTGACGCTTTTAAGCTATTTGAGGACAAAGAATTTATCGCATACTCTTGTGTTGACCTTCATACCGGTGGTGACTTCTATATGGAGATTGAACCCACACGCGTGATTATCAATTTAGGAAAAGAAGAATGTGGAAATATTATTTTTCGATTGTTTACCAATCTTAAAAAATATTTCAATGCAAATTGTTACTTAGAAATCGATGGTGAACGAAAAAAAAAATAGGTGATAATGATTCAAGAAACAAGATTGATCAATTTCTTACTTGCTACAATTAATGCGGATGAAAATATCAAATTGAAACGATTTGCATTAGAATATAATATTCCATCTAAATCTACAATCATTGATGTTTTATTTTTTTTTGAAAAATTTCATTATCTAAATACGTTTTACTCTTGTTATGAACTAAAGAAAAGAAATAATGTAAGTGATATTGATCTTAGAAATATTCAAGAGCAACATCAAAAATTAATAAGTATATCAAAAGATGATTTTAATTCTTCAGAAATACCCGTGCCTGGAGGAAATATTCCCGTTTTATTGTCCTATATTTTTCATTCTTCATGTGAAGATGTTTTAAATATGATTTTCACCAACGTGAATTTTGATGATCAAGTATGCATAATGGTTTCTGAAGAATTAAATCATCAAATAATTAAAATTATTAAAAAAAGTAATGAGGATAATTGCAATTTTATAAATGAAATTTTTGTAAAAAATTGTAAAATATCCACTTTATGGCGCAAAACATTGATTCCATTTGTTCCGAACGATTTAAACTTAGGAACAGATTGGCTCAAATCAAAATTAACAATAGATATTTTATTAGCCCGGTTATTTACATTTATTTCTTGGTCTTATAAAAAAAATCAAATCCCCTACGAATTTGATTCAAAAGAATTTTGCAAATTTATTTTCAAATCAATTAATGACTTATTTATATCAAAAAACTTTATTGATCAAATAAAAAATCCAATAATTAAATTTTTAGAAATAATCTCAGCTATCTCTGATGATTATGATTTAAACTTGATTAAACAAACAATCAATAATAGAACTAAATTCATTTTAGTTAAAAAGAAAAGACATCTCTCAAAAATACATGAAATTTTTTCATCAATTGACTATTCAAAATACCAAACAAATCAAACCTCGTTAGATCATTTTGTGGCAAATTCAACAGGATTCTCAAGAGATGATTTAAGCGAACTTGGTGAGGATGATTTAAGCGAACTTCGTGAGGATGATTTAAGCGAACTTGGTGAGGATGATTTAAGCGAACTTCGTGAGGATGATT
>CAZUTM010000170.1:0-1988 GCA_964623665.1 uncultured archaeon | reverse complement strand
TGATTTAAGCGAGCTTCATGAGGGTGATTTAAGCGAACTTCGTAAGGATGATTTAGATGAATTTGATGAAGAGAAAAAAAAAATAACCAATTTTTAAAATTCTTTTTTCAAATCATTTAATTTATTCGGATCCACTTGTCCGTCGAACACCACCAAGCGATATTTCCACGTAGATTTCGTGTTTTCTTTCATTTTCCACGTACCTCGGAGCAAAGGGAACACGAAATGGGATTTTCCAAAAGGATTTGCAGTCATCAATCCATACGAGCGAACATGCCAATATGTGGGATAAATCGGATTATTTAGATGATCGATTATTGCGATTCCAACATTCTTTCCTTCAATATTGCCCGAATAACAGCACCATTCTGCTCGTTTCCCCCAAACGCTCCTTTCCTCGGAATTTTTTGTGCAAACTCCGCCTCTGGAATTTCTTATCTGGCCTTTCGGAACATCAAGGGCCGTAGCAACACGAACCGACAATAGGCCTCCTTCTTTTGTATCCCCGAACTTCACAGCACCATATTTGGTATCAAAATCGAGGCGGAAATCGTAGATTATCGTCGAATCGTCCAGCTTAGAAATCTCTACATTCCTGGTCTCAAACAGTTGGGGCGTGTCCGTAGGTGTTGTCCATTCGCTTTCAATAACGAATTTAGCTTTATTGTCTATCACTTCGTATTTTACCGATTTTACGATTTGTTTTCCGGCTTTTTGGCCGCGTGACCAATTATCAACTCCGTTGATATCACCCCACGCGGACCAAACCGAAGTGTGATGAGCATGATCGCGTGTTTCTCCTTCGATCTCCTTCATTGGGTAATTTCGGGTGACTAACACCCCGGAAGGCGTATTCATCGGGTAAAAATAGGGCCGATTCGCTATCGAAAAATTATTTATATTTAAGGCGGTAATGAGCGTATTTCCAATGAACACATTATAGATTTGTTCATCTTGTTTTTCAATTTTAAACTTGGCTTGCGAATTACTCATAATCACATTTTCGCCTTTGAAACATAAAAAGTTTGATCCATTTCTTAAAATGCTAAATGGAATAGTTTTTTATATAAATTTTCGCAAATATTCATAGGAACACGCGTAAAAAGGAGGCTTGCACGGCATGAGCAACAATATCATAATAATTGACCTTGATGACACATTGTTTACCACATTTCAGAGAAAATGGCTTGCATTTCGGCACCTCGAAAAAACGAAAAACATCCCGCTGGAGTTGAATGCGAAAAAAGTAGCCAATAGTTTCGGATTTGAAGATTATATTTTAAAGAATAAGCCCAAAACTTTGATAAATCTACCGAAAGACCGGCTTGATTCGCTGAAAAACGAGTGGTTCAACATTTTCATTTCCAAAGATATTTTTGATAAGTATTTAGAAACCAACGGCGTAATTCATCATTATTCAAAAGATGTCCGTGATTATTTAACCGAAGAGCAATCTCGAACTAAAATATTATCGGGCTTCATTTCTGGCCTTATCGGATTCGAGATCATCTATCTCTCCGGCAGGCCCGCTTCTTTGTATGATGCATCGATCGAGGAGCTGAAGATGCATGGATTTCCGGTTCCGAATGGACACAGAATTAAGATGATTTTGAAACAAAAGGACCAAAGCGATTTGCAATTCAAGCACGAAACGCTTACCGGGATGGATTTGGATCGGATCTTTTGTATTTTTGAGGATAATGAAGATATTATTATCGATTTTCTTAACATATATCGGAGTAAAAATAAAGATCCTCCGCCGATTTATCGGAATATCCCGCCATATAGGTCTTACATATACTTAGGGGAGAATGTATATTCAGATTTCGAAAAATTTCGATCAGCGTTGTATGGTCAGCTTGAGAACTCTCAACCAAGTAGCAATAAAACTGAGATCAAAAAAAATAAATCTGCTTTCGAATTGCATAATGTTTATAAATAATCTGTTTTTCTTAATCATCACAATCTTTTATTCGTATTCAAATTCG
>CAZUTM010000169.1:0-10019 GCA_964623665.1 uncultured archaeon | reverse complement strand
GGATCGCGAATTGATCCGGCGTGTTTGTTTAATTATATGGATTTATTTAAGTGGATAATATCGACTTTTTCAACCTCAAATATTCATTAGAGAAGAAAACCGGAAGTTGCGATTCCCGAATATCATATCCATAAGAAGATCGACTGGTAATGATTATCGGCGGTGCTTGGACCCGTTTGAACACTGAAATTTGAATCATTTTAAAAATCCATTCAAGGTCTTCCACGAATTCTGCAGGGTTATCAAGATTGTATCTTCGAAAGAGATCTTCAGAAATATTAAGTTTAGAACACAATGTGCCATCGAGGTACCATTTACAAAAATCTTCAATGGAACATTTTGTATATTCATTAATTTTCTCGATAAGAGCGCAATGGTACCCGTATTTCATAGGATCGATTTGTCCTTCTTTTAGCTCTGCAGATGGAATAATTTTTTCGGTTCCAAAGCGGAATAACTCATCCGGAAACAAAATCTCGGGAATTATTTCCTTTCCGAATAATTGATTGACGTATCGGCCCAGATCATACACTTCTTTTTTGGTTAGGTCGCCAATAGGAGCAATAGCACCGCCTACGTCCCCATAAAGCGTTGCATAGCCCAATGCGATTTCCACCTTGTTTCCATTATTTGTGAAAACGCCTCCATATTTAGCTGCAAGATTGGAAAGAATAGACGTACCACGAATTTTCGCTTGAATATTCTCCCGATTTAATTGCGAGAGGGGAACCTTTTCGATTCCGAAATTAGCATCATCTATGATTTTATCATTTAAATTCACAAGGTCTTGGATTGGAATGACCAAATAACGTATTCCGAGATTTTCCGCTACTTTTCGTGCCGTGTCTTGAGTCTTTTTTGAATTATATTTCGTTGGCATGTTGACTCCCATCACCTTTTCTGGACCGAAAACCCATGTGCAAACGGCTGCAACGACCGAACTATCTATTCCGCCGCTTAACCCAATAATCCAAGAAATCTCTTTATTCATAATAGAATGAAGGTGTTTCAATCCGCAAACAATAGCATCGAATTTTTGCTGAATCGAAGGTTTTTCTTCCCGTTTTATGGGTGGTTTTTCAAACATCGAAGGGTATATTTCAAGATATTCTTCTTTGTAGGGAATTTGTGCGATAAAGATCGGTTTTCCTTGACAATTATAGACCGTCGACCCGCCGTCAAAAGTCACAAAATTTTTTCCGTTATTTTGAGCCCCCACATTGTTCACATAATAAAAGGGAACCATTCGGTCTCCCAACTCTTGATACAAGAATTCGACCCGGCGGTCTCTTGCATTATTTTTTCCGATGGTCCACGGAGAACATGAAATGTTGATAATTAACTCGGCACCATTATCGACCAAATATTTCGTAGGATTTAAGGCGCTAAGGGACATCCGATACTCTTTGCACCATAGATCTTCGCATAATTCTACGCCGATTTGAACGGATCCGATATCCGGATAGTCCAAAACAAAAGGTTGAAGAATATCGCTTAACGATACAGCGTAATCCAAGGAAAGGGATAAACTCGAATAATAATATCTCTTATCATCGAAAATTCGGTAATTCGGGAGAAGGGTTTTGGGTTGGAGTCCCTCGGGCAGGAAATTCACGGATTTCTTTTTTCTAACCGGCTTTCCATTCTGAACCACATATACAGCATTATAGCGCCTCGTTCTGCCATCCTCATTCGGATGAAAGCCCGATTTATTTGCATCCTCATCCAAATAAATATTTCCATAGGCTATAGCAATTCCATCAGAGATATTCAAAATCTCTTGGTTGTATTCCATCAGCATTCTACAATAATTATCCGAAACAAAATTATCACCCAAAAGATATCCGCCTATACACATCTCCGGAAAAGCGACCAAATGAAAGCCCTTTTTCTTCGCGAGATTCACAATCTCTTTAATTCTTTGAATGTTAAGGTCGGGCCTTCCGGGTATCACTTCCATCTGCGCCAACATCACTGAAATTCTTGGAACATGCTGAATCTGCTTCACACGTGATAAAAAACATAAAAACTATATAAAACTACGTGCCATTCTTTCAGATTCTAATTTTTTTCTAAGGATTTCAACGCTTGCGAAATGTTTTATATAATCACGCGTGTGGGAAAGTTTTTATGAAATTATATATAAAGAAACCCGCATTTAAAATCCATGAATTCGGTGATTTTTATGGTTCTCCCCAAAACGAGCAGAAAATATCAAACCCGCGTGAATGTGGTGCAATGGATTAAAAATATTCCTTTTATAATCATGATTTTAAGCGTTTTAATATATCAAGTTCAATGGTTTCAATCGATTCAAAAAATTACGTTTTCTTATGATTTGGGAAATTTGTTGCCGTCGAATGCGCCGGAATCTGCCCAATCGAATTTTAGCGATGCGCTTGGAAATGCCACGTATCAAGGCGAGGGCCTTGAGAATTTGTTTGAAGCGCTCTTGGCACTTATTACAAATAATCTCACGGATCCCATAAATATCACCGAAGCGGAACAAGAGATTCTCCAAAACACAACGCTCATAGAAAAAATTGAAAATTTTCTCGGGTATATTCCCGGAATCGCCGAACAAATTTATTTGGCCTATTTAAACGGAACTTTAACTTGGGATCTCTTAAAAGAATTTTTATTTTTGTTGTGGAACTCAATATTTAGGCTTTACATTCCGGAATCGTGGTATTATCCTATTTCATTATTCGTTCACAACAATGGTTCTTTTGATATCACCCGATTCAAGGTAATAGGCGGGATTTTTTGGTTTGATTCCTTACAATTGTTCATTAATCGATCCGATGCAATTTTGAGATCCAAAGAGAAATTTCAAGTGAATTTCACAATCTACGATTTGGTATATTCCTTGTTTTATTCCAATTTTGATTTTTTGTTAAATCAAACCATCGAAATTATAAAAAAAGACCCGTTCGGCAAGTTGAACTCATTTACGGAAGTGCTTATCGGATTGCTTAAAGAAGGAAATCCGGATTTTCAGTTCCAGATTGGCGGGTTGATGGGCTTCATTTTTATGGACATTAAAGTTCATGTGGACTTAAATCCGATTATTGAGCATGTATTGAAGGAGGATTAGGCATGGTGCTTTTCTATTTTAACAAAAATAAAGGGATTTTTATCATATCACTCGGTGCAATCCTTCTTTTGGCTTATTTTATTATCGTTCAAGTCTTGTTGGCCCTTTCAAACGATAATCCTTTAATCACTTTTATCTTCGAACATACGAAAATCTTGTTCTTTAATCGGAGATTTTTATTAACAGAGATATTCTACATATTTCTATTAATTTACGCATTCAAAATTATCGACGGCTTCATCGATGGCGTAGTAATGACTTTGATCGATTTGGAGGTCCTTCAATTATTAAAATCCATTTTTTTGAAAGATGCAAGGTTAATCATCGAGGTTACCGCCACGCCTGCCTTAATAACCGTTTCGTTGGATTTGAATTTAATGATTAATATTCTGATCATCGGGTATATTTGGGTTTTGATTTGGGAAATCGTTCTGATTAATACAAAAATTCAATTATTTGCCCGGATCAAAGAAAAAACTTTGTTATGGTATTATCGAAAAATGAAAAAGATGCCCGAAAGAGAAATGCAAGCGGTTCGTAAAGAATTCCAAGATGAAAGAGAATTCAATGCAGAATTAATAAGAATTGACAAAATCAAAGATACCGAAAAGGAGTGGGTTGATAATGAAAAAGATGATATTATTTTGTCGAAAGACGAGACCTATTTCATTTCCGAATGGACGAAACTCAAATCAGAATTCAAAAAAACATGGTTTAGCCTCTATATTCTCGATCCTCTAGCATTGATCTTCTTCGGAGCAATATACGGAATCCTCGTGTACTTAGATAATAACGTTGGAGGTCCTTTATACAATGAAACCGTGAATGCCTTTTTCTTTCCGATTTGGATCATCATTCTGTTCGCCTATAAAAACCCCGCCACGTACCTTCGAGCATTGATTTACGTATGGGTGTCCATAGCCATCCAAAATTATTTATGGGATATTGGTTATATCGATTCCGGTGGATATATAATAAGTTCATTCATCATAGGATTCGTTAAAATCGTAGGAATCGATTTGACCCCTTTGTATAATAATATGCCGCTAGAAGAGTTCAGATTTTGGATGTATTTGATTTTGTCAATAATAATGATAGTTGAATTCATAATCATGCTCATTCTATCTGCGATTCAAGCCGTTCGGAAAGGAGATTTTTTGGAATATAAAATATCGAACAAAGCTATATACGTCCGGCAAAAGAAAACGTTCAACACATATGATTTGCTCTCCAATTTCTTGTTTATCATCATGTTTCCGTTCAATCTCTTTACCTATGTCACGATATTCAACCAAATTCGGTATAAAAGACAATCAATGAAAGAAAGTTGGACCTATGACTACGGCAAATTGGACTTTCAAAGTTCGATCTTAAAATTAAAACGTCGAAAGAATATTGAATACGAAAAAATTTTTGGTATTATCGTGCTTTTTTTCTTTGGATTTGCTCTAATGTTCGACATCTTAGGAATTCCAATATTATTTCTTGCTTCGTATAAATTATATCAATTGTTGCATCTAAAAAATACCGTTTCCGTTAATTTTTTGAAAAATAAAGCAAAAGGTGCATTGTTTATCTTATCCACCGAAACCCGACTAAAATTATTTGATGTTCCCGAAAAGTATCTTCCATATTTTCCGGAAATCCGGACTTTACAATGAGATCCAAAAAATCGCAAGACATATATAAAAAAACAAAAAAAACAGCGGGACAAAGAGGCATTCCCACAGAATATCCACGCAGAATTCGGAACGTGGATAATCTCCTTCACGGAAACTTTTTTTATGGTTTTTTATGTTTACACCGTCTACGACACCACCGCAGACCGCCGCGTTTAAAGCCATTTTTTTTAACCAAATTGATTGTGTATAAATTCAATAGAAAATAAACAATGGTATGACCGAAAAATCGAATGATGGGTGCGATAATCATGAAAAATCAAAGAGTAAAAGCGAAAAAAGAGCACAAAAAATGATTGAACTACTCGATGCATCAAAAGGAGTGGAATTAAGCAAACTTCCGGTGCCTCCGATAACACAATGGTTGAATGGAAAAATCGTGGAAGCGAAACGAGGCGAAGTTAAGGTTCAATATTTGGTAAGACCGGAAATGGCAAATCCCACACAATTGCTTCACGGAGGTATGCATTGCGCATTTATGGATGATGCTATTGGTATCACAACGGCGACACTGGGTTATGAAGGCTTTTTAATCACCATTGATTTCCACATAGATTATTTGGGTAAAGTGGCCGTGGGAGAAAGCGTTATTGCCCATGCAAAAATCATCAGAGAAGGGAAAAATATCGTGAATGCTGAAGCTTCTCTTTGGGATCTCAACGGAAACATGGTCTCTACGGCCAAAGCGAATTTGCTCATTACAGGCCATGAACCCGACTTTAATAAATTGGTAAAGTAATCCGGATGAGATTAACGCATTTATTCGAAGCTTTGGAAAATTCCATGCAAGGGATCAATAACCTTCGTGCCAAAGATCTAAGAATGCTGCTTTAAATCTACATCTACATTGATTTCCACATTTGACTCTTTAATTTTTTTAAAAAAAAAGGTAAAGACAAAGATTTTGCCCAATGATAATTAAGGGGTAAAAATACAAGATGTAATTATGAAATTTGGTTAATCGATTTGACCGTTTTGAATGGGAGCGCGAAAAAAAGATAAAGATTGGTTGTTCAAGGCTTACAACCGCACGATCAATTTTGTGGCATTCCAATTAATGTCTGAAGTGGAAAAATTTCCCAATCTATTCTTTGAATTAATGATTTCATTGGCTATTTTGATATATTTTACATATTCGGTATAATAATTGTTTGTATCATCGATGATTCCGCAGTTTCTTGGATCCGGGGAGCCGCCTTGGGTATAATAGCCGTTTTCCCATGTGAATACGAACTGCCCAACAATCCAAGGCATGGAGAACATCGTTAACATTAAATTTTGATATGCGATCCCTCGCAGCGTTTGAGATTTCACCGTGATCGGCCGCCATCGCTTTACCGTGATTCCTGCATCTTCCGCCGCGACACCGAATTCTCCTACAATAATCGGGCGGTTCGTGGTATCGTAAAAGGTTGCTTTCAAGTCATCGAGTACGGCTTTCGAGTAAAAGGTTCGATCCCGATTGAAATAAGGATAAAGGTTCACGCCTATGAGATCGAATGGAGAAAAGAGATCGAACACCCGTTTCAGCGCATCTGCCTCGAAACATGGGCCTTCATAGGCGAATCTATTTGATATAATCAATCGGGGTTTATATTGCCCCGTATTATTTAAGACGGATTCGCGCGTTCTGATTTTTGATATAATTGTGTCCACATATTTTTTATATACCACACGTTCAAATGCATACAAGTCTTCCATAACTCTCGTGTCATTGAAATGCCGGATAGTGGGTTTGACGCTCGAGTTTAGAATATGTGCGAAGGAAGAGTAATTATAGTTGTACCATCCGGAAGAGGACCAAGCATCGTTGAGGTCTTGAATCGAATTATATTTTCCTCTTGGCGGTTGTTGATAGCCCGAAATATTATAAAGCCCTTGGAGCCATTGAACAAAGACATTGGCACATGAGTTAGACCAAATGTATCTGTGGATGTACCCATAATGGATTTCATTGTCGGTCCAATATCCAATGGTATCGGCTCTTTCAAGGAACCATGATTCAATTTCTGTATTGACAACACTCTGTGCATAATTATGCCAATTCGTGTCAAAGGGATCGGGGAATTGATGTGCGCCATTTTCACCCAATGTGTTTCCATCCTTATCTTTCAATAACCACGGTGCTCCTTCTTCTTCCGATCCAAAATTGAGCCAAAGGATCAGATTTTCTGTATTTCCGGTAGCGGTTGATTTAACGTTGGTATTGAATAATAAATCGGTTTTCGCCCGAACCTTGGCTTCATTACGCAATTCATTCAAACGGGTAGAATTCGGATTACCTAAGTTTTGATACAGCAGCGGATTCGTCACGCTATTATATTCAATGCTTGATACTCCAGTCGCCCAGAACGGTTTGCCTTGCGGTGAGATGAGCCACCAGACACCATCTATTTGTTTCAAAACGATGTTACCCGTGGGAGGTTGTGAAACAGGTGCACCTTTGGGTTGCGGCGCGATGTATTTATCTAAATGGGTGGAATAATTATACTCTTGTGCATTGAGTTCGTAGAGACCAACATTGTCGATCCACACGGAGCCGGGTGAGTTATCTAATTGAAAATTGATCATCACCGAGACTGCACCCGACGGAATCGTTTCTAAAATAAAATTAAATTGGTTCCATTCGGTTGAGTTTGAGATAATAAACGTGTCTTGAGAAAGATGTTCTCCAGATGCCGGATAATATTTTACTCGGGAAAATATTCGGCCGTTGGTAACGGCTTGAGATTTCGCATATCCGACCAATATAAACGTTTTATTTTCCATGTTTTGTATCGGAATCTTTTGAGTAGAAATTCTGACCCGATCCTCCCACCGATCCTCGTTATAACAATTACTCAACTTCATCGCTTTGGTTCCTTCATACGAATTTTCAGCGACGGTCATATATTCCACTTTGCCATTACCCGATTCGATTATCCATTGTTTTGGGCTTAGCTTTCCTTCTCCGCTGAGCTGAGAATCCTCGAAGTTACCGTTCGGAATCAAGTTTTCTCTGCCTCGGATGTCCAAAACCCGGATAGCAGCGGGGGGTTGATTCGCCAAATAAAGTAAACTCAAAAGAAGCGATAAAATAATGAATAGAGTTATGAATAAGGTTGCTTTTTTCTTCTCCATGCTTTAAATAATCCTTGCTACTCTATATATTCGACCTCAAATTCGCAATCTTTGATTTGTTTAATTTGTTTGATTTGTTTTAAGGAGCGGATTTTTATATCGGTTTCTTGCGAAGTTATGACTCTTGAATTCATGGTATCCGCAGAATATTTTACATCTTTTCCTTCTTCTTCCCGTTTCAAAATGAATAATTGATGAGCATCAAATCGCGATTTAAGATATTGATTCGCCATCGGCAGAAAGGAGAGGATATTGGAAATAATAAGTTCCTTAAATGTAGCGTCAAGTTCGATTCCGATTGAGTTTCTCTCAGATGAGAGGGCTGCTAATGTGGTTGTTCCGGTACCTAAGAAGGGATCTAAAACCGTATCTCCTTTAATTGAAAACATATTGATAAGCCGATAGGCCAATTCGAATGGAAACGCTGCCGATTTTTCCCGACTAAGAATTCCATTCGTCGATTGTGAAATACCTTTAAAATCCCATAAATCGGAAAACCATATGTTTCTTTCCTCCCAAAAATAGGCACTTTCTTTTCTGCGGATCCTTTCTTTTTCATCAAGAAAATCTCTTTTCCCGCCCTTTCGAAAGATGAGAATATATTCATGTTCCAGAGTTACGTATGCGCCGGGCGGGAGCATGCCAGAACCCATAAACTTATTCGGCGCATTCGTTTGCTTTCGCCAAATGATCTCAGGCAAGCTCTGAAATCCGAGATCATGAAATGCTTGAACGATCTTGACATGATTCGGATAGAGCGCAAAATTATCTCCAATTGTACGAACCGCATCGCCTATATTGATACATACAATCCCTCCCGGAATCAATATCCGCGCAATTTCACGCCACACCTTATCTAACTCGACATGCATCAAATTGAATGCATCTTTGGCCTTCCGGTCGGATAGAGCGGTGCCGATATCCGCGTTTAACGATGAAAATAAAGAATCCCACATTTCTATCATCGGATAGGGCGGAGATGTTACCACCAATTGAATGGACTCGTTTGCAACAGTCGTGATTTGTGCAGCGTTTTGAAATAAGATTTTATGTGTGGAAAAAATACTCACATCTGATTAAATATCAGATCTCATAAATATTTGAATATGTGAACATAATTGAGCAACTGATGGCGGAGAAACAAGGAGAACGCAACAAATATCGAAGTTGACAATCTAAATGAGACAAAAGAAATATATATTCTTGGAATCTAATTATATCAATGAATCTTCCTACTGAATTAATGTTTCTTTCGCTTGATGAAGGCTCGGGTAGAATCTCAACGAATGCCGCAGGACATATTGCCTATTCTCTTGTTGCATCATTTCTGATGGAACTTCGACTCCAGAATCGCGTGGAAATTCAAAATAAGAAGTTAATTGTCATCGATCCGACTCCGGTTGAAGATTTCATGATCGAAGATGTGTTTCTTGAATTAAAAGAGGCAAAAAAACCGAAAGATATATATGAATGGATATATCAAGGAACCATATATTACGATCGCTTCAGAACCACGATATTTAAAGAATTAATGGAGAAGGGAATTGTGGGTCGGGAGGAATCCAAGGTTTTGAAAATTTTTACGTTGGTTCGGCACCCGATTTTGCGATACGACCTCCAGGAAGAACTGCTGGCCCGAATTCAACGAGTTTTATTAAACGAACAAGTGCCCGATGCACGAACCGTTCATTTGCTCGCTCTGATCAAGATGTCTAATTTAATCAAATCTTTGTTCGGTAAAGAATATCGCAAAGAGATTGAGCAGAAAATCGATGTGTTAATTCAAGGAGATGCATTCATCAAAGCTATGGAAGAAGCATTAGAATACGCAGAAGCCGTTGCTGCATCTACCGCAACGACAACCATTATTGCTTAATTCTATTTTTTAATTACTCTATCTAAAAAAGAATCCGAATTCAATATCAATTGAAAAACAAAGATTTGGAAGTTTTACTACATGATGAACGGATTTTGGATTCTTATCCGTGATTTTATCCCTTCATTGCCAAGCTTCTCAAAGATCCCGGATATATCATATTGTGTAGATACGGGATCATTGATAATTTACCGAGGGTTTACAAACATATAGGAAAATAAATCGAAAAACTAAAAACCCAAAAATC
>CAZUTM010000168.1:0-10119 GCA_964623665.1 uncultured archaeon | reverse complement strand
GTGAATGTTAGGGTATAGTGCGTTATTATCGAGAAAACTAATTTTCTTGTGAATGTTAGGGTATAGTGCGTTATTATCGAGAAAACTAATTTTCTTGTGAATGTTAGGGTATAGTGCGTTATTATCGAGAAAACTAATTTTCTTGTGAATGTTAGGGTATAGTGCGTTATTATCGAGAAAACTAATTTTCTTGTGAATGATAGGGTATAGTGCGTTATTATCGAGAAAACTAGTTTTCGAAGAATTTTCGTCATTTTTCTTATTTTTCAACAAATGAATTTGTTTCTTTTCGTTATTTATTGTGATGATCTCACATTTTGTCGGTATATTGGCTGAATATTCGATGAATCATAAATGTATTCTCGATATAATACGAAAATATTGGCGATTTTGTAGGAATATTTCCAAATATTTATAAGTTCATTTTCAACAACTAGTTTAGAGCAAAAATTTATAAAATTCGGTGATCATGAATTGGTAGAAATCGCGGAAAATCAGAACGATGGGCAAGAGCTACTAAAGAATAATTTAAGATCTAAGAGAAAAATAAAACCGGAAGTAATAGAAGAGACAAAAAGAAAAGAGCAAAGAGTATATGAAATTATTGGCAAATACCCCGGGATTTCTGCATATGAACTTCATAAAAAAACAAATTATACAACGGGCACGGTCCATTCCATTCTCGAGAGGTTAAAGGAACAAAATAGAATTTTTGAGAATGAGCAAAGGAGCAAGAAACTCAAAAATCGAACCTCCAAAGTCTATCAAACCTTTCCATTTCCGGATCGCGAGCTGGAGGAAATAAGCATAAAGGATTTTGAAAATTTAAGGGAAAATTTGGAAAATGAACGCGAATTGCAGGAAAAAATCACGGAATATCAAAAGTTATTGGATGGGTGTGTTATTGAGAAAGATAATTCCGCTTTTCTTGCTCTTGAATTCGATAAGAAAACGGCAGACCGGCTCATCGCTTGCGTCGAAGAGCACAAAGGCAAATTTGAAGATTTTCGAGATTTCGTGACAAAAGCGCTAATTGAGCACTACAAATCATTGAAGGTGAAGCGGAGTGGAAAAGAATAAAAAGCCGATTACGATAGATTTCGATGCCTTGGATTCAGATCTGATTGCGCATCAAGAAGAGATCAACATCAAGTCCGAGCCTTTGAAAAAATTAGAACCCAAGGAGAAAAAATCGAGATCCGTAAAGAAGAAAGAGTCTCATGGGAAAAACGAAGGGGTTGGAGATCGTGAACAATCCGAATCAAATATAACGCAGAGACCTTCGAACCGAGTAGACCTTGATGAACAAAATGAGATCGCCCATATCCAACATGAGATTGATGTGAATATTAAGGGCGTATCGGAAGATTCGGAGCCAGTTAAAGCAAAAGCGGCTAAAAAGCAAACGAATTTAAAAGAGAATAGTACTCCAAATGGGTCTGAAAATTTCGAAATCGAATTTTGGAAAGACCAAAATGCGAGCTGTTGTCTGACATTCAAACCGGGTATTGAAAGACAAATCATTAAGCGCGTGAAAAATAATACGATATCATACACCATCGAATATAATCCCGATTAAAAGGGGTTTTGAAAAAAAATTTATGCAAAAATATGAATATTTTTTAAAATCCAACCACTCTTCGTTTAGTGGTTGTCCTTATAAGATCTCGCATTACTTGTCGACCTTTTGGCGTTGCTAACAGAATTCCAAGTACGGATGCAACAATTAACACAATCCCATAATTATATAGGAATTTATAGGTTGCAGCTTGAAAATCATCCAACCATTGGAGTTCAGATGTCCGTTTGTAAGCTCTGTTTTCCGGATCTGTGAGATCAATAATATTATCTGTGGATGTTTGTCCATCGCTTTCCAAGCAGAATGAATTCCACTCTTCATAGAGTTCAGATGCTTGAACCCCGATTCGTTGTGTTGCGCTGTTGATATTATTGCAATACCGATTGAATGACACGTTCACCAAGATCGAATAATTCACAATAAATGTTCTCAAGCATAATGAAATGGAATTTCGCGTGGCGAGCCCAAAATGGCTATAATCTCTGAATTGAACTGCATACTGAACGGATCCAACAATTTCATTTTGTTCTACCATTGCATATGGTGCTTGACTTAATGTTATACCGGTCGGGCAAGAGAAGATCTTATTTTTGTAAATATAATTATAGGATCCTTGTATATAAATCCCATTGGATGCTTGTTGAATGATATTATCCATGATGTAGTTGTTTGCGCCTAAAACAGAAATTCCGTTACTCATCGGTGCTCCGCTTGATGAGGTTATGCTATTCCACCGAATATAATTCAGATTCGATGCGCTATCCGCCACAACCCCATTTCCTCCGGTGAAGGACGTGATAGTATTATCGATGATTTGGCAATAATCGGTCGCACTTAATGAAACAGCAGATGTGTAATATCCCAACTTGAATTCGTTGAATTGTGCGACACAGCCATATCCATTTTGATATTCGATTGCTGCTTGGTAAAAATTCTCAAAATAGTTTCTGGTGTAAAATTCTTCAGTGGAGTTTATCGAAAGGATCGTTTTAATCTGATTGTTTTTCAACGTGTTATTTGTAATTGTGGTTGATCTCGAATTTCGTATCTGGATTGCTGTTCCGACATTGGTAGAGAAGTCTGATTTCCAACACAAGGTATTTTGAGCATTTTCCATATAGATTGCATTGGTATTGTTGAAGAAGTAACTTTCTACAATTTGCGAGGTGTTTGAATCTTTGATATACACTGCGCCAATGGCTCCACGATTGTGATTAATCTGGGAAGCTCTTACTTTCACATCTTTGGAATTTCGGATCACGATCCCCGCGTAGTTTGCTCTTTGAATATTGCATTGCTCAATATTCACAATCTCGGAGAAATATACCGCAATTGAAAAATACGTATCGGAAAGATCGGTGATTGATTTAATATCTATTGAATTAGATTCTGCAACTATTATCTGGGAATAAGGAGCTGTCGCAATGGTGTAGGTTTTTCTATTTGAAATGTATTGCACGCTTTTACCATTGAGGAAATTAACATTCATGATATGTGAACCATAATGTTTGGAATTATTTCCATCAAAATCGAATCCGAGTCCGTTTAATGTATTATTTTCGAATGAGATTGAAACACAGCGATTCACAAAGACATTTCGCATGGACGTTGATATCACATTGGATCTGAATAGGGTTGAATTGACCGAATTGAGTATGATGGCAATATCTCCAGTAGTTTGGATGACATTCGTTCGAAATTCACTGTTTTTGCTTTGTTCTAAGCGAATCGCAGAGATTCCTGAGGAAATTATTCTTGCATTATTTATTTTGTGGCTATTTCCTTGCAAAATGACTCCGGTTTGTCCTGTAGATGTCACATTTGTGCTGTTGATTGTTGCACCATCACCTATCACTTGAATCCCATTTCTGCCCGAACCATTAACTACAGAATTTCGAATAGTAAAGGTATCTCCAATGGTAGATACACCATCAAGGCCGGATAAATGTATTTGAGTATTTGAATCGATTAATGCATTGTTTGCTTCGATATGAATATTATTTAGTCTTGATCGGCTAATCGTTGATGATGTAATTGTTAACCCATTCGCTCTCACCGCGCGAATTGCATTAATTCTGTTGTTCGCTGCGGTGATACTGGTGATCACGATATTCCCTGAATTATAGATCTGTGCGCCGATGGATCCATTGCTTAAAGTTAATCCGCTAAGGGTTACTCCATTACTGTTGACCAATAAAACGGAGCGATAAGATCCTGATATTGTGCCACCAACCATGTTAATTCCATAATATATCGGAACCGAATTCATCCCGTTATTTATTTGATTGCTTGTCGGTATTGAATGGGTTGTCATATTTGAAGGATCTTCATATTCGATTAATGTTATACCCGAATCGTAAAAGGTATTGCTTGCCAAGCTATTTTGGTATCCGCCCAATGCAATACCGCTTAAATTTGCAAAATAGATACTGTTGGTATTTATTATTGAATAGGATGATTCCAGCCACATCCCATGTTCACCCGTTTGAGAGATCGTTGTGGTTTGGACTGTAGAGTTGGAACCGTACAGTGCAATTCCTGTTTTTCCGGTGTTTGTGATTTGGTTTGTACCCGTTATTGAGGTATTAAACGCATTCGAATAAATTCCATATTGCGAGGAGTTCACAATGGCATTGCCAATGATTCTATTATCACGAGTATACACTGACACTCCATTTGTTCCCGAATTCTGAATTATATTATTTTGCAAGGTACAATATTGGCCGGCCATAACCACACCATTTTGACCGCTGCCAACAATGAGGTTTTGAAAAGTGACACCAATGCTGGAGAATACCGACTCATAGGTCTGAAGTCCATTTCCTTGATTTCGGAGAATATTATTTGAATGAATCGAAGCTAGCGTATTTGAATGATCATCGATTCCGACGCCATAATTATCTTCAACCGAATTGTTCCGAACCACCACACTACTTGAATAGGTGATTCTTATTCCATACAATGCGTTAAATTTCGCATTATTTAATCTAACCTCGGATGCCAATCCATTTGTGAGCCAGATTCCGTACTGATTGTAATTTGCTGTATTGTATTCAATAACCGCCGTTCCGCCCAAATTTGCATTTCTTACCAAAATACCCGTATTCGAGTAGGTTACAGAATTTTGGCTTAAGGTCATGATGCCAACAAAATCAACAAATATACCTTCTTCCATGCAATTTAAAATTACATTATTCTGAATATTGGTGCTAGCTATGTTTTGCGCATAGATGCCTTTGCCCGCTAGGTTTACATAATTGAATGTTACTGTAGTTGAGTTGATTCCATAGATATTAATCCCTGAATGGCCTATCCTATAAAGGGTATTGTTATAAACGCTTGTTCCGGTTGAATCTTTCATAAAAATTCCAGTTCCGTTGATATTATAAATCGTATTGAACTGGGTTAAACTTCCGGATGGTCTTGTTGCAAGATTGACTCCAAAAGAACCAATATCGTACATACCATTGTATGTGATATCGACCCGATTCAAGGATCCAATTGCATACACACCGGCATATGAAAGCGTTCGAAATGTATTGTTATGAACTACAATTAAAGCACTCGAAGATGAGATATATATTCCCGAAAACGAATTTCTGAAGGTGCAATTTTCAAATCGAATGTTTCCCGAGTTTATTATTTGAACCGCCGCAATATCATATCTGTAGATGCCCCAAATGGGATCTACGAGGTTATCCAAGGTCGTCCCATAAAATGTAACATTGCGAAAGGTTGCATATGAATTGACATTTTGAATTGAAACAGAATAATTTCCACCTTCTGCATTAAATACTTTATTTTGAATGATATACGGATCTCCAACGGTTCCACTACCGGTTGCGCCTTGGTCAACGTATCCAGCACCGGAATTTATTACAACCGACGCAGAAACCATCGGTTCATTCACAACTTCTGCATTCTGTGAACCGACGATTCTCTCCCCAGAGTTTGGTGCAAATAGAACCAATAAAACAACCATTAAAGATACCAAACTCATCCAACGGTTGAAAGTTCTTAATCTACCCATTACTTTCCACTTTTCCTTTTTTTAAACTTCAATTATGAAGCTGTATAGTTATGGGTATCTCCATTTTTCTTTTTATACTAATCCTTTGGTTAATGGAAAATTCTGAAAAGAAAGAAATGTGGAAAAAAACAGAATGAGCCGAAAGCGTTTAAAGCTTTTTCGTTTTTGAATTCAGAATCTTTTGGATTGATTCCGGATTCGCTAATTTTATCTCCGAATTGTCCAGAGGTTCGTCCATCGCAATGGATTTCAGCACCTTTCTGATAATTTTTCCGGAACGAGTCCTCGGGAGTTCTTCAACGAAAATCATGGTTTCGGGTTGGCTGATTTCGCCATAAAGGTTCTTAATATATTCACGAATTCGAGATTCCAAATCGGCACCCGTTTCAACTCCGGGTTTTGGGACCAAGTATGCGTATATTGCTTGCCCTTTTATCGAGTGCGGGATCGGAACAACCGCGGCCTCCGATATTTCGGAGTACGAAGAGAGTGCCGTTTCCAGTTCCGAAAGGCTGATTCTCAGCCCGGATACCTTGATCAGATCATCCAATCGACCGATACATGTTATATTCCCGTTAGAATCAATCAATGCGCCGTCCCCGGTGTAATAATATCCGTTGAATCTTCCAAAATAGGTATTGAGAAAGCGGGTATGTTCATTTAACATCGTTCTCATGATTGCGGGCCACGGCTTCTTCAAGCAGAGGAATCCTTTTACATTGGGTGTCTGGACTTCATTTCCGAAATCATCTAATATTTTGGGAAGAATTCCGAAGAAAGGTTTGCCAACCGACCCGATTTTCATCGAGTCAACATTAGCTGGTGTGCCCAAAATAGGCGCACCGGTTTCTGTTTGAATAAAGAGATCGAGAACAGGTCTTTTTTGTTTTCCTACCACCTCGTAAAACCATTTCCATGCATGAGGCGGCATGATTTCCCCCGTGACTCCTAACACGCGAAGGCTGGGCATCGAAAATTGCATAGGGGCATCGGGATTGAGACTCATCAAGGTTCGAATTGTGGTTGGGGTAGTAATAAAATGGGTTGCTTGAGAAGACTCGATGAGTTCCCAATAGCGCGTGATTGAAGGATAATTGGGCAAGCCTTCAAATAGGACACAGCTTGCGCCCATTAAAAGCGGACCTAAAATACCTATCGATAATCCGGCAATCCAACCAGGCTCTATCGTGGTAAACACAATATCATCCCTATCGAAATCCAGCATCGACATCATCGTAGACTGCAAATAGACTCCGAATCCGCCCGTTGTATGTATTGCACATTTCGGTTTTCCGCTGGAGACCGAAATATACATCCCGAATAACACGTCTTCTGAATCCATAATTTCGGGGCCATATTCGGGTCTGCTCAATAATTCTTTCGGTTGTTTTGGAAGTGAAATGGATGATAATTCTTTTTCAATCGAATACAGCTTAACGGAGGAGCTGTTGGAAAGCCCGGTGATTTCTGAAAGTGGTTTTTGTTTATTTGCATCTGCACGGACTTTAATCAAGATTGAAGAAGGTAAATCGGTATCTTCGAATATCGAAGAAAGTCGACTGCAAATTGGGTATGCTCGTTTTCCCCGGAAGCTGACATCGCACGTGATCAATAAAGAAGGCTTGCAATCGACTAATCTCTCTTTTACCAGTAATGGCGTGAATTGGGAATAGATCGGGATTGGGATTGCTCCGATTCGGATTGCACCCAAAAATGAATACACGAATTCTGGAATTGGAGGCAACCAAACGGCGATAATCGATCCCTTTTGGATCCCCAATTTTCTAAACAGTTCCGAATATAGTACAACATTCTGATGCAATTCTGAAAAGCTAATTATGGTCGGCTCTTTCTGTTGCTCGTCATCGCTAATGAAATAGATTGCTTTTTTGTTCGGTATCGCCGCAGACCATCTATCGCAACAATCAAAACTTAAGTTGAGCTTTCCGTTTACAAACCACGAACCGGTAAAATCTTCGGTTCCGCCAAACGGATTTTTTTGGGAAAAAGGCTCTGTAAACTTTTTGAACCATGTTATCCCCGCCGTTTTTCCGCTCTTCAGCGTTTCGATATCATACCAATCCATCAAGGACTTTTCTTTGGAAAACTTATCTTCTTGAACATAATTTCCGGAGACCGCTTGATCGCTCCAGAATGACATGGGGTCTTCGATGGAACGTTTATATCTCGCATCGAAATCCTCTTTTGATAAACCGGATCGTTTCGGCCGATCTATTGGCGCGATTAATTCGGTTTCTATGCTATCGTTCATTTATATCACTCCATTTTCCACATGCAAATAATAGTTTCGCCGTGATGCCTTATATATATTTTGTACCTTTATTATTTGCAATAAAGACAAAAGCGCGTGGGAAATAACGTGGGAAGAAAACAAAATGTCAAAAAATATGGCCGGATCAACGGATTATTCAATTTAAAGTGATCCTTTTTGCATTTTCGATAAAATTTCTCTATTTTAATTGCAAAAAAACAAAAAAATCTTGAAAAATTAAATAATAAACGAAATAAATCAGAAATAACAGCAATTTTTTGCACATTCACCCACAAAATGCCCACATTTACTTCTATCAAATCCGCCTCATATTAAATTAAATTGGCAAGACTCGAACTGCCATAAGATTAAAAATAGTGAATTATTGGCATTCAAAATCTCAGTTGAAAAAGATTAAAAGGAACGCAAGCAAATTTATGATTGGAGTTCTTTTTTTCAATAGCCCGTAAGGGTATTTAAATAGCATTAAATATAGGTGAAAAAATGTCAACAGAGCAAGATGCGGAAAAGCAGAAGAAATATTACCCAAATCCAGAACTTGCTAAAAATGCTCGGATCAAATCCATGGATCAATATAAACAAATGTGGAAAGAGTCTATCGATAATCCCGAGTCGTTCTGGTCAAAAGAAGCAAAAATGATCGATTGGATAAAACCGTACTCCAAAGTGTGGACCGGATCCTTGCCCGATAATTGGGTAGGAAAATGGTTTGTCGATGGGAAACTGAATGTAACCTACAACTGCGTAGACAGATGGGTTGAAAAAGGATATGGAAACCAAATCGGTCTCATTTGGGTAGGAGAAGATGATACGGTTAAGAAATTGACCTACAGCCAACTTAAAGAATTAACATCAAAGTATGCAAATGCGCTTAAAGCATTAGGGGTCAAGAAACGCGACCGTGTATGTATTTGGTTGCCGATGATCTCGGAATTGGTTATCACAATGCTTGCTTGTGCAAGAATCGGTGCAATTCACTCGATCGTTTTCGGAGGATTCTCGGCTTCAGCAGTCAAAGACAGAATCGACGATTCTGAATGTAAGGTCCTTGTTGTCTCGGATGAAGTAATGCGAGCCGGAAAAGCAAGACCCATGAAAGATCAATTACAAGGAATAATTGAAACCTGTCCATCGATCACAAGTGTTGCCATCGTTAAAGTAACCGGAAATTATACATATAAATACGAAAAAGATGTTGATTTTACCGCTTTAGTCGAAAAACAATCCGCAAACTGCCCATGCGAACCGATGGATTCTGAAGATGAACTCTTTATCTTATACACCAGTGGAACCACAGGCAAACCGAAAGGAGTCGTGCACACCACTGCGGGATATTTGCTCTTCTGCATGACCACCAATAAATACGTGTGGGATTATTCATGCTTAATCGATCTCAAAGGAAGCAAACCGGAAGAAAGAGATGTATGGTACTGCACCGCAGACATCGGATGGATCACCGGACACTCTCAAATCGTTTACGGACCGATGGGTCTTGGCGCAATCACTATGATGTATGAAGGTGTGCCCACATATCCCCACAACGGTCGTTTCTGGGAATTATGCCAAAAGATGGGGGTCACTCACTTCTACACTGCACCCACCGCTTTACGATCTCTCATGAAATTTGGAGATGCGGACGTGAATAAATGGGATTTATCCAAACTTAAAATGCTCGGCACTGTCGGTGAAGTCTGCAATTGGCCGGAATGGCAATGGTATTGGAAAACTGTTGGTAAGGGCACATTCGGTCCAGATGTTGCAAAGCCCGTTGGCAGACCGATTGTTGATTCCTATTGGCAAACCGAAACCGGCTCTTATTGTATGGTAAATATAGGCCCTATCACACCCATGAAACCGGGTTCATGCACTTTCCCATTCTTTGGATTGAACCCTGTATTGTTGGATGAAGAAGGAAAGCGAGTAACCGCAACCAATACACAAGCATATTTCTGCTATGACAGACCTTGGCCCGGGATTATGAGAACCGTCTGGGGTGATTATAAGCGATTCTTCGACACATATTTGGGCAAATTCAAAAACCATTATTTCAGTGGAGATTATGCGTTAATCGATGATGAAGGCTATTACTTCATTTTGGGCCGCGCAGATGATGTCATTAAAGTATCCGGTCACCGGCTCGGTAGTGCAGAGGTTGAAGCCGCAATCAACAGCCATCCGGCAGTTGCAGAGTCCGCGGTAGTGCCATATCCGCACTCG
>CAZUTM010000167.1:0-10205 GCA_964623665.1 uncultured archaeon | reverse complement strand
ACTACAATCCAAGGTTCGTTTCTCACCAACGTTTCGTTCACAATTTGCCATAAAATGAATCCTGGCAAGAACGCGCATAGTATACCGAATATAGATTTGATATTTTTGATTGCCAAAGTGGCAAAACTGATGTATATAGTATAGAAAAGAAGCGGGGGGAGTAATTCAAATGGGAGAAGTAAAGGAGAGATCAAAAATAACGGGATAATATATATGAAAATCAATAAGATTCCGCCTGAAATGAATATCATTTCGGTCAATACTTTTAAGATCTTATCGCTCTTTTCCTTGATTTCGAACGCATGTGAAGAATTCATGAAAAAAAATTGTTCTTTGATATATTAAAGCTTTTCATTGTTCAGAATCGAGATTCAATTCGAGATCCATCTCTTCCATTGGTTTTTCCGATGTTGCGATTCCATCGGCCGTTGCATCTTTTTGTTTCTTGAGATATTCTTGGACCGCTCTCATGTTCTCTTCCACCAAATCCGGAGTCACACCACCATGTTTTGTTTTTCTTTCTCTGATTTTTACAAGAGCGGGGGTTTTGATGCAAGGCCCAACAATAACGGCTTGGCCTGGTGTTAATCCCGATAAGTCTTCTATTAAATCCGATGAGGCGGCTTCTACGGTTTTACTAATCACTTTTTTATCCCCCTCGTTCATGATCTTCAGAAGAATGCACGTATTACATTGCGAAAGCACATTTTCATTAATTAATCCCGGTCTTTGGGTGATTAAAGCCAATCCGACCCCGAATTTACGACCACCCGTAGCGATCTGCTTTAAGATATCTTGTGTGGGTGAATATGAATCTGAGGGAACGAATAAATGAGCCTCCTCAATGAATATGCTTACTGGGAATGGTAAAATCGGTGCATCAGGAATCTTCTTTACGTAGTTCATCCGATGTTCATAAATTTGGGAAGCAAAATAGGTCAGAACGATTTTACTTTCGAGATCATCGTATTCATTGAGATCAAATATGGTTATTCGACCCGGAACGCAAATATCGCTAATGGATGTGCTTTGTGACGTTTTAAAGAGCTCAAAATGTTTTATTCTTCTAAGTCGCCATAAAAGTGCGGTTTTCGTGGAATCAACTTTGGGATCATTTATTTTATCGACTTCATCAATCAGTTCTTGCACGGAAAAGTTCTTTTTATTATTCTTTTTCAAGTTAGTAATGCAATCGCCGAGAACCGAAGACATTTTACCTTTAATATCGGCACCAGTGCTGAGAGTGATAATCTCATTCAACAATTCAATTGGAATTTGCGAAATCGCGACTTTGGGTGTTATCACTTTAAATTTCCCTTTGAATTCCGGTGCCGTTTCCTTCTCAAGAGATTTATATTCTGAGTGTATATCGAACACCACCGCACAAGCCATATTTGCATCCGAAGCGTATTCTTCCAAAATCACACCCACCGTATAAGACTTTCCCGCTCCGGTATTCGCTAAAATTGCCATATGCTTAGAGGCCATTTCATTGTATTCCAAATACACCGGCACATTTTCATTTTCTCGCACCAACAAGGTACCGATATCCACATAACCCATATTTTTCTTTTTCTTAATCGGTGGTGTGAAGATTTCTTCAAGATAGTCCTTTGTGGCTCTGTAAATCAATTGACCGGTTTTTGGAGGCTTTCTGGCATTGCTAAATTTTCCCGTTTTTTCATCATAGACTCCCAATATATTCATTATCCCTTTGAATGTTTCGACTTTCTCATCCGGCTCAAATCCAAGACTCAAACCAAGCTCTTCGGGATTAAATTCCACTGAATTTAAAAAGAAGTCCGGATAACCCAATATTTTTTGTCTTCGTTCGATTCTGGCAAGGACAATCTTTTCTTCTTCCTCCAGTTCGTAATACACGAAATCCCCGATCTTGATGTTATCGGGAATGGCTGAGATAAATTCCGCTACATCCTCCTTTTCTCCGGGACCTCTGGCTCTTCCGAGCATCTCTCCTTTTTGAATTTGGATATTCTTTGATTCATTTCCTTTATCTTCGTTGTTTTGCATTTCACGACCCTCCTATTGAAAATCCCTTTACTTTGGATAGAAATTCGACATTTTGTTTCAATTTTTTAACCAAAGCAGCTTCGCTTGGCGATAATCTAATGATATGCTCGCAAAGCGTGCAAAATGCGTACTCAAAATTAGGTTCTTTAGAAAATCTGGAATAATACCCGAAAGCCAATTTGCCATCGGGTTTATGGAATTCCAAAATTTCGGGATCATCCATCGACCACACATTATTCGTTATTTCGGGAATGGTCCCTGGAAATCCATGGGTAATCTTTTTCGTTCCGTTTGAATATGAATGGATAAAACCCAAAAAGGAAACCACTACAAACGTTTGTATCCCCGAATAAAATGAGGGATATAAACGCTGGGCTTGACCAACATCGGGAACTTTTAAGGGAATTCGATCACCAGGGGTCACCGTCGTGATGTCAGTTATTATACCAACAACTGAACCTCCCTTTACTTCGATTTTGACCACACTACCGAACTTATAATCTTGATTGGTTGGGACATTATCAATTTCGCCTTCTCGAAACACGGAACAAAGGTAATTGGTCATAGAGATTATTTGACTCACTTTTCCTAATGCTTTCATTTTTTTCACCTATTTATTTCATCGATTTCTTTAAAAAATTTTCTTTCTTAACTCTTTGGTGGTTCCGGAAAATCTCATTCCGGTTTTGGCCGCTTCTTCCAATAAAATATTTTGGAAAAATTGGGAGTGCTTGCTTCTAATAACCACAAAGTTATGGGCTTGCATATTTAGATGAGGATGCCCCTCGCCCAAAGCCGCTTGCGCACATATGTAATTATGGATTTTCTCTATCAGTCCGGGTACTTTCATAATCCAAAGGGGAAGTTCAACCCTGACAATACTGAGTGGAGAAAGCCGGGTATAATAAAATCCGAGTTCATGTTGAAAATTTAAATCAAGATATTGAGCTTTCTGTTTAGAATCCATGTTAATATCAATTTTTTCTTTGTAGTTCGTTAGTATCTCATTTTGGCTGAGAAAGACACACGTTCGATCATACAAATCGAGTAAATCTGCAATCAAATGCGTGTCTTCGAAGCCTTTCTTATCGAGCAGCGTCATATCCCATGATTTCTTTTCGGTATCATGGATCATTTTTACCAATTGACAAAATTCTTTCGACTGCGGAGAATCTATTATTCCCACAACCGGTATCTTTTTCATTCTCGAATAATACAACATCTTCATCATATATACAATGAGTTCCCTTTTAATTTCGTTTCTTTTACCCGCAAGTAAATATGTTTGAATGAGAGGATTATCGGAAAAGATAAGATCAGGTTCTTGGTCCATCAATTTAATCTCAAGATTATGCTCATAATATGCACGGAAAGCGTCCACAATTTCATTTGGGAGTCTAAGCGAATTTTGTTCGATTGAACTCCCTCCGGGAAATTTCATCTCGGAATTTACCCCATGATATTCATCAAGAATTAATGGTCGGGTTGTTCCATCATAGGTTACACACAATCCGAGAACGCGAACCAATCCAACGGGAATTCGAATCATTCGGTCTTCATAGATTTGTGAGCCGTCCACCGCAGCAATTTTTTTTTTCATTAAGATCGAATCCGCCCAATCAATCATTTCTTTCCTTGTTTTAAATTGAATCTGATTTTTGAAGATCCACTTATCCTCCATTGTTAATGGCACATTCGGAAAATCATTCAGAGGATCTTTATAGACTCGAGGGTCGATTAACAAGATATCTTTTACCATATTTAGATACTCGTCAAGCAATTTTGAATCTGAAGCCATTGAACCCTTGATTTTATTGAATTCTTCTTTTGCAATTGCGGATAGCGCATCAAAATTAATTTCGTTCATTATTTTTCCTCACACAACTATTTGAAAAAAGTATATATAAAGATCTGCCGATTAACTTCAAAATCAACCATACTTCAATCAGCAGTTGCATTTATTGTTTTGAATTCATTTTGAGTCAATTGAATTTCGTTATCGATGGTTCCCAGAAATTCATCTGTGTGGGACACAATAATCAATTGTTTTATGCCCTCCATTTTATCTATGAAATCGGATAATACTTTCCTGCTGTCCTCATCAAGGTGAATCGTCGGCTCATCCAAAATAAATAGCCCGAATCGTTTCGAAAATAATTTATTAATGGCCAGCCGAATCATCAGAGCATACAGCACTTTTTGGCCGCCGGATAATTGATTAAAGGTCAAAAGCGTTTTTGCTTTCCGGATATAGATAACATAATTCGGATCCCAAAATATTTCGATTCCCGGTTGACCGATTTCGATATTAATGTTCTGAACTTCACGGTTTACATGATTGATATATTTTTCTCGAAGCTTTGTTAAGCTCACCATTGATTTCTTAATTTTTTCATTGAGGGCTTGTTCTTTCTTTCTTAAATCTATATTCTTTTGTATTTCTGTCATCTCGTTTTCCCACTTCTCTATTTGTTTCAAAGATTTCGTGTCTTCCTCAATACGCTTGTTAATTTGATTGATTTTTTCTTGAAGGGAACCTTTCTTTTCATTGATCCGATCATATTCGGTCCGTATTCGTGTATGTTCATTTTGATCGTACAAATTTTTGATTTTTTCAAGTTCTGCGTTTAAGATTTTTGCAAGTTCATTATATTCTGCTAATTGTGCATCCGCGCGCTGTTTTTGGTTTATCTTTTCGGGGAGCTGTATCTCTTTAATCCTTAATAATTCATTGAATTCTCGTTCAAAGAATTGAAGTGCTTTAAAATAATCCGATAAAAGGGACTTTAGCGGGCTAAGATCCTCGGATTTCTTGATTTGGGAAGGCATTTCGGATCTTTTTTTCAAATCAACGGTGAATTTAGCTTTTTCGACGAATATTTTATTGTCGGTGGCTGCTTTCAATGATTCATCGAGCTTTAAGTTGTAATTCCCCTTTGAAAAGAAATTCATGAGATTATCTAAATCTGCAGCTAATCTATTCACCGTATCATTTGTGTTCTGTATGTTTTTTTGTATATGCACGATTTCGGATTGGAGTTTTTTGGATGTTTTGCCTTGTTTTTGAAACGTAATGACTGTCGAGTAATCCGCTTTGAGATTTTCTAACTCGTTCTCGAAATCGGTAATTTCTTGAGTTTTATCCGGGAAATTCTTTAATTCTTCATTTTTTGTTTG
Source organism: uncultured archaeon (assembly GCA_964623665.1). GTDB lineage: Archaea > Asgardarchaeota > Lokiarchaeia > Sigyniarchaeales > Promethearchaeaceae > CAZUTM01. The sequence goes on along the minus strand of CAZUTM010000167.1, from coordinate 4,997 downwards.
TAAATCCCCATTTGAATTAACTAAATCCCTTTGTATTTCCTTCAATATTGCTAATTTATTGTTTAGATCAATAAGTTTAGTTTCCAAAGGCTTTAGATCCTTGGTTTTCTCTTTCAGGGTTTGAATTTTTTTGTTGATTTCCTGAAGCTCCATCTTTTTCTGATTAAGTTTTTCCGAAATCGAGTTTGAGACCTCGGTTGAAGCGGCACATTTCTCTGAAGTGAACGGACACACCTTATCTCCAAAATCTTTCAAGGTTTTTTCATCTTTTATTATTTCCTTTTCCATATTGCTTTTATCTTGCGATGCTTTAATCAGTTCTTCCGAGTCCTTTCTTAATTCGATTACCCGGTTATTGATTTCGTCGTAATCCTTAAGTTGGATCTTTAGGGTTTCTATTTTTATATTCAGGGCTTTTATTCTCTCTTTTATGGATTCGATCAAATTCAATATCTGAGCTCGTTTTTCGGAGCAAGTGCGTAAACTCCTTAATTTTGATTCAATTTCAATATATTTTTTATGATTGGGCTCCGCCGCGGTTATTATTTTCAAATCATTTTCAAGTTGCTCCAAACTCTTTTTGGCAGTTTCTAATTCCCCCTCGGATTTAGCTTTTTGTTTTTCGATGTTCAGGATTTTGCTTTCAAGAACATCTATTTCGTTTTTAATGGTGTTTATTTTACTAAATTCTTGATGGATTTGATTGTACTCCTCAAAAAATTCAATCTTCTTCCGAAAATCTTGAATTTCAATTTCCAAATCGGCAATTTGCCCATTCATTTTACCGATATTTGCATCATTGTTCATTATTTTTTGGGAAACTGTTGATAATTTTTTTTCCAATGTATTGAAATAATTCAATTTAATATTCAATTCGTTTAATGTTGAAGTAACTATGCTTAATTCGGCTTCAACATTCGGTTTTTCCTTGTTATTTTCTTGAAGCCGGTTTAAAATTTCCTCTTTGTTCGCCACTTTTCCCTTCAATTCCGAATTCTGGGTATTCAAGGAATTTATTTCTTTTTCCAAAATCTGATCTATAATTTTGTATTTCTCCTCCAACTCGCCTTTTTGTGCAATACCGAAAAGGTTGTCGAAATATTTGAATCGGTCAGTAGGTTTATATTCGAATGGTTGAACGATCTCACCTTGGGGAATACATAAAATTGATTGAAAGAACGTATCCTTATTAAAGGAATCAAGACCTATCAATTTCCAAAATTCTCGCTGGACATCTTCCATTTTATTTGTAGTGTTATACGCTTTATCGTTGACCCAAAGTTCCCAGTGTTGATCCGGGTTCTTGTTCTTTCTGACCGTGAACGTGACTTTCACGCGATAATCCGTTTTAAGGGTCGTTTCCGATTTGAGATTAGCGATTTCATGTTTGAATCTGATATCAATATATGCCTCTCCCGCTGTATCATATCTAATAAGCCCGAATTTGTCGCTTTTGCTTATCTGATTATTATTTTCATCAATGATTCTCTCACTGCTGCGGATTGCGCCTTCATATCCAAATAAAACATAGCCGATACAGTCAATAATGGTGGTTTTTCCCGCCCCATTTGACCCGACAATTAGATTTTTACCATCTGTCAATTGAAACTTTTCATGACTAAACGACCGAATATTTTTCAATTCTATTTCTACAATCATTATTATTTACCTCCTTTTCCCCTTATGCACCCTCGGATTTGCTGATCTCAATCAGATCGACATGTTTTGACTTCTTTGAACCTTTCTTCGATGATTTTTTCAGCGTCGCATTTTTGTCTTCAGTATTATCCGCAGATGCTGCCCCAAGATCTCCCGATTTTTTCTCTTCTTCGGCTCCCCTCTTTTTTTCAAGATAATCCGGGTTCTGTCTAATAAAATCTTCATATTTTTCAATTATTGGTCTAATGATATCATAGTTTAGGTCCCCTTCTTTCGTATATTTTGTTAAATTTAGCGACTCCGCTAATTCCTCGATATTAAGGGTCAACTCAACCATCAGATCCGCATCTTTCCCAAACTCCTCAGAATAATGTTCCCTTAAAATCTCCTTTTTCATATCCATTTCATTCAAAACATTCCAATCTTTCATGGAATGGGCATATTTTGTCACCATTATGTCATTAATTTTTGCATATACAATTTGTTCAATGGGGGAAAGAATTTCCTCAAACTTGCTTCCATCGTAGCCTTTGTTGACCGATCCTTTCAAATGAATATAATAAATCGGATAAATGGATTCTTTGGCGCGCTCCGGATCGGTTTCTCGAATCATTTTATTTATTTCCACCCAATTTTTCAATTCGCGCATCGCTAAGTCCCAATCGTTATACTCTTTAATAAATTCACACCACGGCCGTATCGAGATTTCATGTTTCGACACGGATAGCGCACCATTTTCATAATTACCCATAAAGAAATATTTCTTGGGGATTTCTCCGATTGCCCAACGCTCCGTGGATCCGGGCTGATAAATGTTAAGACTCGGAATCTCATCCATCGAATGATAATGGCCCAATCCGATATAGAGATACTTATCTTTGAAGACATCTGCAAGAGTCTGGGCACTAATCGAATCTACAGTTTTCTTTTTCCAATCTGAGCCTGTGATACCTATATGAATTAGAATAATGTTATTGGAGCCTTCTATCATCTTGGCATATTTCTCAAGTTTTGCTCGATTATCCGATCCGCGAATATACCCTAAGCCATAAATTCTCACACCGTTTATTTCATGATATTTCAAGTCTTCCCCATTTTGGCTTTGGGTGATGGTCACGAACTTAGCAAGGCTGGCACCTTGAAGGATATGCAAAATACTATTGATTTGGGTTCCCCTTTTCATATCATGATTTCCTTCAGTGAGAATAAATTGAATGTTATTTATTTTAAGATATTGAAGAAGTTCGAATGCTTGGACGATTGCATCCGGAGTTGGTCGATAATTATCGAAAAAGTCTCCGGAGCATACTACAAAATCCACTTTTTCCCGAACAGCAAATTCAAAGATTTTTTTAACCGCTATTTTATTATCTTTAAACCTAACATCGAGGTTCCTATCGTATTTTCCCAGATGACAATCGCTTAAATGGATAAATTTCATTTTTTTTCACTATCTTATACTGTGGCGTGAGCTATATAAAGAAACGTGCTTTAGTTTCGATATATGCAACCGAATTTAATCGAAAAAGCGAATTCGATTCCGGATCCAGAGGAACAACGAACCATCAAAGGTTTATTTTATTTGCTCGATCAGAATGCTTATGGATTGGATTTCAAAATTACATCGGGTCATGTTTCCGAAGTGCAAATCGTGGCAGCAAATTTGACAAAGATTCCGCGCAATTTAAAGCAGCTTCAATATCTCACCTCTTTATTTTTAGGTAATAATATGATCTCGCATTTGCGAGGCTTAGATACCCTCTCTCAATTATTAAAATTAGATCTCTCGAATAACCGACTCGATGATATATCCGACCTTGCAGTTCAAAAAAAATTACGATGGTTAAATCTTTCTGGGAATCAAATACTCGATATTTCGGTTCTAAAAAATATTATAAAATTGGAACACTTGGACCTTTCTCATAACAAGATCGAAAATGTGGATCCGATTGCATCCACAATAGAGTTGGAGTATTTAAATTTGAAAGACAACCCCATATCCATCGGCTCCCTTCAAAAAGTACTTAGTGCTTTGACAAAGCTGAGCGTTCTGGATCTTTCCAATACGGGCATCATTAGAATGCCGGACTTCGAATGCAATAGATCTATTCAATATTTATACCTTTCGGATAATCATATAGAAGATATTTCATTTTTGAACGATTTCCCCAATTTATTATATGCAGATCTTACAAATAACCCAGTGCTGAAATTGGTTCGGCTGGATAAATGTCCGAATTTAAAAGAATTGAATCTAAAGGGCACACTATTATCCGAAAAAGAAATATCCGTTGCGAAATTGGGCTTTTCAGGGTTCAACACATATTTTTTAAATAAATAATTCTTTCTTTGTGAAACATAAAACGCCTGATGGGATCGCGGAAAATTAATCATCCGGGTTCAGAGTTCAGCACGTGTAATCAACGCAAAATCACCTCGCCCCCGAATTTTTTATTAATTTTGGTTAACATAAAAAAAGAAGGGATAGGGACATTCCCAAAGAAAATTCACGTGGAATTCTGAACGTGGAAAACTCTGATCACGGGATCTTTTTTTCGGGCTGTTTTTTATGTTTGGATTGAAACCAAAAATTTTTCTTATTTTCTTTGCTATTCAGCGTATGGCGTATCAAAATCGAAATGAATTTGATTGTACGATTGAGGCTCAAAGAAGGATTCTATCCAAATTTGAGATAATCTCGAATTCATCAAAAAATATGAAATTTATGCTTGGATTTGATGGCTATATCGATTCTTTATATCGCATGGTGAAATCAAGGAAATCTCAGACCGAGGTAATTTTTTATGATAGCATGGCGGAATTCGGAAAGCGTATCATGGATACCGCGGGCAGTTCGGGTTCCATCGAGCGCATATTGAAAAAGGAACTTGCGGGCGGATTCGCACCCAATATGGCCCGGGCAATTTCTAATATGCTTCCGGAAGCAGAAATCGATCTTTTTGCTGCAATGGGCGTTCCCGATATCCATCCGATATTTAAAACCTTTTCTGAGCGCGTTCATTTACATTCTGTTGGAAAAATGGGTCTCACATTGGCGATGGAGTTTCATGATGGAAAATTGATGAGCCAAGATATGGAAGGAATTATAACTCTTGACTGGGCTTCCTTAAAACAACGATCTGGCGGAATAGATAATTTAATTGGCTATTTTCAAAAAGCGGATGCGATCGGCAATGGACATTGGTCGTTAATGCCGCACATGAATGATTATTGGAAACATTTTATTGCGGAAGTAATCCCCTCGGTGTCCAATAAAAATAAAAAGCTATTCTTTGTGGATCCGGCCGATCTTCAGAAACGATCGGCCGAGGATATTG
>CAZUTM010000166.1:0-10424 GCA_964623665.1 uncultured archaeon | reverse complement strand
TTATCGAAACCCAGCCCCAATGATGCAATTCTGATCGGAGAATAATCGTAAGATCTCCACCCGGTTACTGCGGTCCCCCACTTGTAATAACCTTCCAAATTGGGACACCCGTTTCTCCAAGAGTCCGTTCCGATGAACACAAGCGTTTTATTGAACTCTTGAATGAAGCGTTCTTTGCATTTATCGATACATGATTGATCTACGCGTTCAAACCAATTAGAGCCATACATCCAGACAATATATCCCGCCGGAGCTGTTGTGTTATCTGGGTTAGCCACTTCTTGAATGTGTTCGGGTTTCAAAGCGATAAAGAAATCCCGAATCATTTGATAGAAGGTATTGCAATGGGTTTCGTTCGTTAAATCCCCATAGCATTGATTAGGGCCTGTATTGTATTCAAGACACATTGCGGTGGTATCGAAGAACATACCGACTTTGGGCACGGGATTTTTGACTCCCAAGGGATTGGGTCGTCCAGCGGCAATCCATTCTTGTGTTAGCCGATCAAGGGCAATATTCATGACATACACGCCTTGTTTCGACCATGAATCGTTGAGTCCGCTTCCGGGGTTGCCAGCCCAGAACACGGGTAGCAACACATCTATCCCCGCTTGCATCATATCTTTGAATTCTCGATAATGCCAATCGGGATTTAAATAACTCACGGTTTCCTTGTTATATATTTGATACCGATTATGATTTTGACATATAGGGTCATAAAAATGCATGCCCGATGCCCAATCGTACCAATAGAAATAATAAGTAAATACCAATCGATCATCCGTTGTGGCTTTTACATATGGATTTGCTAATCGCGGATTTCCAATCGGAGCACCTTTCAAATTTGGATCTATGAAATACGGGAGTATTCCTGCACCAATTATCATTCCGATCATGATGAGTATTATTGAGATCGGAGCGATTTCTCTTTTATTTGTAGATTTTTCTGACATTTTGGTTCCTCCTAAATTAAAAGAGCTGAGATAACAGCACGCTTATGTTTCCTCCGAATATGAGTGGTCCAATGATTAACGCAAATATTATCAGAGATACCACAATCAATAGGTTCAAAAGAACCATTGAAGCGTTATTTTTAGCATATATTATTATTGCTTTAAAGAACAGCCAATAGCGCCATGTTAAGACCAAGAAAATATGAATAAATGCAATCCAAACATATCCCCAAGGAAAGTAGGTACCAGACCATAATAATCGCATTATGTTCAAATAGGGAATCAAAACCAACCATGGAACGTTCATTGTCATTATCACTCCTTTTTGGATCATGAAATCTTCACGATTCAGTGCTTTTTTAACAAACTTAAAATCGATTCCAGTCCAAAATGCGAAAAACACTAAGCCGATGATAAAAAGGCTTGAACCATTGATGATGTCGCGATATGGATAAAAAGGATTGGAAGAGCCGATATACCAAACGCCTGAAGAATATCCATAGTTCGAAACGAATAATGCGAACAAGAAGCTAACAACACCTATTAGCCACAAATAGAGTTTTCTGAAATTGGGTTGTTGAACGCGCTCCTTGAGAGAGATCAAGTATGTTGAAGGAACAAAAAGCATCTGGTATATTGAAATGAAAATTTCTTCAACCATGATTGTTTGTCGATTTGTTATTTAAAAAAATTTATGTTTTACCGGAAAAAGGAATGATGTTGTATGTTTTGAATTTGTTTTGATGCATCGATTAAATTTTCTTGTAATTTCTGATGACATTCAGATGTCTTGCATAGCTAATGATTGAAATTATCAACGAAATCGCGCCTCCTATCAACATATAAAGAGCTAATCGGTCCATTTCAGGAGTTTGGGCCGTTCTGAACACGAGACCAAAGGATATTAAGATGAGGCCGATGATGATTAACGTTAAATTAATGAATTGAACCACTTTGTCCAAATTCGTGCGTATTTCGCTATCCTTAACAACACTCATGATTGACTATGCGCTGTTTTTGCTTTTAAAAATTTGTTTTCAGCGCTATAGAAATCGAATTTTTGTAAAAATTAATTTTAATTATCACCTCATTCTATTTTAACCCCGTAATTTATAACTTGCGTGCTTAATTTCTTATAAAATTAGATTAAATAGATAAAATTACACCGGATTCCCAAGCGTAAAAATAGATTTGAAGTTTAAGGACAAATCATTTCCGGTTTTCAAATCCATTATTTTTTAATTTTATAACAATATTTATTTAGTCGTTTACCCCAAAAGAAGGTATGCTCTCTCAATTTCAAATGCAAATTATAACAACGTTGATAATTCCGAATATTGCGTTGATTCCAATCGGGATCATGACAATCCGAAAATGGAAACAATCGAAAGAAAATCCGTATAATTTGATTCTTGCATGCTTTTTTCTTTCGATGTTTCTGGGCTTATTGTTCAATTTGGTGTATAGTATTTTCGTACTTAAGTCCCAATTCGAGGAATTTATTATTCCCGCCAATTTTACGCTTGCATTCCTTTTTGCTCGATTATCCGCATTAGTTTTGAATTATTCTTTGGTTTTTCTACTATTTTTCTTGATTGCTTTGGACAAAAGCTTCAAAACTATGGATAAGAAGATGTCTACCACCTATTTTATCGCAGCTTGTGTTTTTATTGTTCCGATATTATTTGTAGGGAATGTATTTCTATCCGAAGATTTTGTTCTGCGATGGGATATTACATTGGCATTATACTCGACTGCCTATAGCATCGTATTTTACATTCCTTTAATAATTTACTCGATTAAAATCTTTTCAAACTTTTCTGATGCAGTAATCAAACGAAGATTTAATGCATTTATCGTTGGATTGATTTTCATCATATTTATGCTATTTGCAGTGGTGCTTGTGAAATTGGGTATGATTCCGGCGGCAATTTCAGCGCTTTTCAGTTTGCTCGCGATATTTCTTTCCCCATTGCTTATTTATTATGGGGTTGCAAGAAAAACCAAAATAGATTGAATATATTGCGAAGAGAAGGAAAAGGAAAGCAGATGTTGCCTCTCAACCTCGAAATGATTTCTTTTTTTCTAAACATTATAAAAAAGCCCGAAAAAAGGTTCCCGTGAACTTAGTTTTCCACGTTCGGATTAGCACGTGGTTATTCTGCGGGTTGACCCGTTGCCCTTATTTTTTTAATGTTTGGTTTTTTGGGGGAACATGGTGTGATTTATATATAATTTCATAATAAATTACCCGCGCTGTTTATAAATAAAGTGCGTAAATTTCAATGAAATTATATATAGGGAACGATCTTGAGCAACTGTTGTTGGTTCAACCAAGAATAAAACATTTAAAAATGTTCCACCGAAAAAAAGAAATTATGCGGAGAGGGAGACTTGAACTCCCGATGGTCTACACCACCGGAGCCTGAATCCGGCGCCGTAACCGCTTGGCTATCTCCGCAACGCTTTTTTCTCGAATCTAATCCAAATAAAGCCCCAAAAGTATAAAAAATTTGATTTTTTTTATGCCCGAATAATCGGCAATTATATAAATTCAGAAGAGATAATATATACTGAGAGAAATGAGCGAAAGTACGGGAGGCACGCCCTCTTCTAAGGATGAGATCAAAGTGTATCAGCTTAACGAGGAGGAGGCGGAATTCGAGGAGCTCGAACTTGACCAAGGGGTCAATTATACAGATTTGTTCAAACCGAAAGCAATTATTCTTTTCATAAAACCGAGTATTTTCAAAGGCTGGATTTGGAACGGCAATGAGGTCTCGACTCGCTCCAAGTTTATCGCAGCCAAACGAGCCCCGGAAATTCGGGATCAGATATCTCCCGCTATACGATTAAGTGCGGTTGATGAGGGTCAAGAGGATTTGGGTTTCTTGGTTGCCTTAGGATTGGCCGAGAATCCGAACGAACAGATCGAACAATCCGGCCCCACGTACACCGGAACAGAACAAGATGAACAAGAGTTGCTCACGCTTTCAAAAGAGAAGATCATTCTTCTTTTGGAAAAAAACAAAGTTCCCGCGGGGTTTGTCCGTGAAATGATAATATATAATAACACGATATATTCAGTCAATATTGTGGAAAAGGAGTATATGGGCACGGTGGTAGAGGAGCGAGACCTCGTGCCACTGCAATATAAAATTAAGGATGGGAATTATGCACTTGAAAACTATATTCCGAATCTAATTCTATCTTATAACCGTGTAGTTATGATTGAATTATGGCGAAAGATGAGCGAGAAAGAGTATGCGACATGGCAAGAAAAGGAGAAGCGAAGACTTGAGGAGGCGGAAAAGCGTGCCAAAGAGCAACAAAATGCCAATGTTGCTTCGTTTACTTTATAAAACTTCTATGATTTTCGGAATATGTTGAGGGATGGTAATGAGTTCGATTAAGAGAAGTACAGCGAAGCGAAAAAACAAGGGCGCGATATATGGAACGAAAAAAGAATGGTTTGCCTTTTTCTGTATTTTATTGTTTGTTGTTTCCGTTATTGCAGCGATTATTTTTGCTTCATTGAGTTGATCGTGGAGAGTGAATATCATATCGGGGTTGTTAAAGCCATCGGGGAAATGTGTTCGTTGTGAAAAGTGTGGATATATCGCTTACGAACCGATTCCGATACTCTGTCCGAATTGTAAAACCGAGTTGCCGAAGGATAAAGAGGTCTCCGCGTCATTTTTTGATGATAAAGACCGAAAACAAGCATCGGAATTTAAGGTTGAGTCCCAAAAACCATCGGATTCCGTTGCCGGGATCAAGATTAAGAAAAAGGCGGGCACGGAAAAGGTCGATCTGGATTTTAAGATCATTTATATCAAGGGAACCGAAGAGTATATTAAAATGATCGGAATCGTTACTCTTGATCGGGTTACTTTATTTTCGTTCAATCCTGATTATTCATATTTTCTGGAGTTGGGGAGTAATCTTCAAGAGATTGCTTCCTCGATTTTACATGGTGAGCTCGATAGAATGACCTTTCAAGCGGTTTCTGAGGATTTTATTCCCGGAGAGAAGGTAGATCAAAACAAATTTGATGTTCGGGAAAAAATGACCTTTGCAAAGGATGATTATTGCCTTTATATGATTTTTGGCGTATTTCCCGATAAAAAAGCGTATTGGATTCTCAATCAGTTCAAGATGCATGTAAAAGAGCTTTCAAAACAACGGGACCTTTGTAATATTAAAGAGATCGACCTATATAATATTCAGTTGGAATTAAAGAAGAAAATTGTCGTTTCGATTCAAGAACTAATTAAATTACAGACAACATTTACCGATGCACCTATTCAATCCACTACCGATTTCATGCGCGTGGATTATGTCGGGCTTTCTTATCAATCGGTCGGAGTGTTTTCAAAACTGATTACAGATCACATTGTGATAGAAGATATTGTGGTTCAACATACCGAACAAGATTCTCCCGAAAGCAAGGAGTTGAAAGAGTCCTTAATTTCAGCCAAATTGGAGGCGATTGCGGCAAATACAGTTGCGAATACCAAATTGATGCCGTATTATATTTCTGTAAAAGTGGGCTTTGATACCTATCGGTTTATAATTTTTGCCGAAATCAATGATTACTATATTCAAGTGCTTTCTGAGGGCAATCCCACTCGAATTTCTGATCTCAGCACATGGTTGAAACAGTTGGCAAAACCCTATACGACCGAGCCGTTTAAAGGAAATGTGGGTAAGTTTAAAGAATTATTGAAAGATATCATTAATTTGCTCGCTTAATCTGCGGATATTTACAAGGCAAAACCTTGCTTTTCAAGTATTTTGAAAAAATTTTTCCAAATTATTCATCCGTTTCTAAAACTCTTTTTTGAGTTTATTCCGCTTTGATAATTCCATAAAAAATTGAAAAGCGCCATTCTCAAATTCAAAATTTAAATTGAATATTACATTTTCGCACTCATGATTGAACGCTGTAAATTTTACGATGGATGGATACTGAAAACACAAAATACATGGTACGTTATCTCAATTTCGGAATCCGGTGCATTACATAACATTTATTGGGGGCCTTCATTACATGCAGAAGAAGATATTCCATTGCCGCAATTTTTAATACCATCCTCTTTTGATGGTGAAAAAGGCTATCTTCCGCTTGAATATCCCGAATGGGGAGGGTATCTTTTTAGCGTTCCTTGTGTGAAAATCACTTTTCCGGATGGAAACCGAAAAACTTTATTGAAATATAAATGTTCCGAACTCGGAAAGGATGCTTATGGAAATGATCAATTGATAATCACGCTTGTTGATGGATATTACAACATAAGAGTGGTGTTAAATTATGTAGTCTATGAAAATTTCGATATAATCGAGCGCTTTGTTGAAATCTTTAATGAAGGCACAGATTACGTGATTTTGGACATTGCTCATTCCGCATCATGGAATTTACCTTTGAATCGGGATTACCGACTTACATATTGTCATGGAAATTGGGCAAGGGAATTTAATATTAAACATATTCCGATTCATGAAGGAAAATTTGTTATAGAATCGAGAAAAGGACACACTTCTCACGACTTTAATCCTTGGTTTATGCTCGATGATTTGAATCGAAATGCGACTGAAGAAAGCGGTGAAGTGTGGTTTGGCGCATTGGCCTACAGCGGAAATTGGAAAATTTTGGTCGAAAAAACACCATTTGGACTTACTAAGGCCGTCGGAGGAATCAACGATTTTGATTCAATTTTTAAATTGAAACCAACCAAATGGTTCAGAAATCCATCATTTTTCGGAGGCTACACCAATAAAGGTTTCGGCCAAGCAAGCAGAAATTTGCATAATCTGCAGCGGAAATACGTGTTTCCTTATAATTTCAAAAATACATTGCGAAAAGTGCTGTATAATAGTTGGGAAGCCACAATGTTTAATGTGAATGAAGAAGACCAAATTAAACTCGCCGAAAAGGCGGCATCTATTGGAGTAGAGTTATTTGTTATTGACGATGGATGGTTTGGGGCCCGAAACAACGATCGGGCAGGGTTGGGCGACTGGCGCGTGAATCCCCAAAAGTTTCCGAAAGGCTTGGGACCGTTGATCGAAAAGGTAAATTCGCTCGGAATGGATTTTGGGATTTGGGTTGAACCTGAAATGGTGAATGAAGATAGCGATCTCTACCGCAACCACTCCGATTGGGTGATGCGATTCCCAAAATGCAAGCCGGAAAAAGGCCGCAATCAGTGGAATCTAAACGTAGCAAAACCCGAAGTTGCGGACTTTATCTTCAATTCGGTCGATGCATTACTCTCGAATTATAATATTAAATTTATAAAATGGGATATGAATAAAGCGATCACGGATCCGGGATGGATCGAATTTGAAAATGATCGAAGAAAAGAGATTTGGATACGTTATACGTGGAATCTTTATGAAATCTTCGACCGATTGCGAAATAAACACCCCCATGTGATGTTCGAAACTTGCTCGGGCGGCGGCGGTCGGGTTGATTTGGGCATCCTTCACAGAACCGATCAATTCTGGACTTCGGATAATACCAACCCATATGATAGATTAATCATTCAAGAAGGCTGCTCTTATGTATATTCTGCAAAATCGATGGTGGCATGGGTTACGGATAGCGGACAATTCGATTTAAAATATAGATTTCACAGCGCAATGATGGGCGTATTAGGAATCGGCGCAAATTTGCACAAATGGTCGGAAAACGATTTTAAATTGGCCAAAGCAATGATCGAAGAATATAAAAAAATTCGACACATTGTACAAGATGGCGACCTTTATCGATTGATATCTCCTCAAAGATCCGATTTTGCAGCGATTCAATATGTTTCCAGAGACAAAAAAGAGTCAGTGATTTTCTGTTTCCGCACCACCACACATTTCGGGAAATGCTCAATTGAGATTTTCCCCCGAGGATTAGAACCCACCGAAATGTATTCGGGAAAAGGCCTCATAGGGGAGATTTCCGGAAAAGGAATCATGGATGGCGGTCTTAAAGTTCAATTGCCAAAAGACTTTTCGAGTGAAATGCTTTATTTCGAAGCGAAAAAGAGATAAAAAATATATTCGATTTCCCTTTTTTTCAAGTCAATTGCGCAAATGGATGACAAAAAAAAAACGAATATCGAAAAGAAGGAGAAAGATCAAAATTGTATCTTCAAAAATACATACGGGCTATATAGATGCGTAATTTTTTAGGGAGATCTATAAAAATTTGTGAATCAATAAATCTGAAATTTATTTAAAGGATTCGAGATTTCCAAGCTCATGCAAACGGTGCTTCTCTTCGGTGCAAGAGGGTATCTAGGGTCTTTCATTTCAAAACATTCCAAAGACTATCCTTATAAAATGGTGATATCTGCACGTACTCGTGAACATCTCGTGAATGGCGCAGACATTTACCCTTGCGATCTATTAGATAAAAGTTCCCTATCGATTTGTCTGGATCGGGTAAATCCGGATGTTATAATAAACGCGGCGGCTCAAGCACTGCCCGACGAAGCCGAGAAAGATCAAAAATATGCATCGGATGCTAATATAACCATCGTTGAAAATTTGGTGAGAGAATGTTTGAAACGGAATACCAAACTTATCCACCTTTCTACGGATTACGTGTTCAACGGAAAAAAAGGCAATTATAGTGAAGAAGATGAAACGGATCCAATCAATTTTTACGGTCAAACCAAACTAAAGGCAGAGCGAATTATTCAAAAATCGAAAATTGACTACCTTATTTTGCGCACTTCTGTTTTATACGGGCTGCGGTATGAGCATCAGCGAATGAATTTGTTTCATTCCATTTACGAACCCCTTTCAAAAAAGCAATCAGTGGAGTTACCGACGGATCAAATAGGCACCCCTACTTTGGTGGAGGATATGGCAAGATGTATCCTTGAGCTCGTTCCGAGCACCGAGAAAGGAATATTTCACGCTGCGGGCCCCGATCAGATTTCGAGATATGAATTTGGCTTGATGCTCGCTCATGTTTTTGATTTTAAAACCGATTGGGTAAAACCGGTGATTAATAAGACACAACTGGCGATTCGACCCAAAAATTCATCTTTGAACAGCGACAAAATTAAAAGTATCATATCCTTTCGCTTTAGAGGCGTGAGAGAAGGATTGAATTATTTGAAACAAATAATCGACAAACAAAATGGAAAAATCGTAATGGATTATTGATACCGCGATCTAATTGCTCCTTTCTGCTTCATGGGTAAACATAAAAAATCGCAAAAAACGTTTCCGTGGATGGAATAATCCACGTTCTGAATTCGGTGTGGGTATTCTGCGAGATTTGCCCGAACTGCCATCTCAGAAAGTGAAATTCAAAAAAAACAGATAAAATTCTTTATTTTTCAAATATAGCGGAGAGATACCCCACCGAATAATCGCACGGCATCTTCGATCCACCTTTTTCAAAGCTGGTGTAATGCTTTAAAATTTTCGAAGAATAACCCATCTCTTTGGCGATTATCGTTAACGCTGTTATAGTCTGGGGCCCGCAAACGGTGGTTTTTTCCGCCCATTCAAATACGGAACTCGGTTTCATCTCTTTTATTGATTCGATCACTTTAGCATCTGCTTGTTTGGCACTTTCAACCTCCGCTTGTGGCTTAAACGCATTAACGATTTCTTTATGGGTCATGTCCGAAGAAGCCAAGATTTTCACCGCTTTTCCGGATGCTATTGTTGATTTCAATAGTTCAGAGAGCTCGCGGGCAAATTTTTCGATTTTCCCGAAATCGAATACACCCAATGCAATAGGTATAATTTTAAGAGAGACAGAGGCGAGTTTTGCGGCATGTTGCAGCCAAGGAATTTGTACTTCGATATTATGCTCGCTCGAATGATATCCTCCAATAAAAGCATTCGGATCATCCTTCGCGATCCCTTTCGACACGATCTGCTTTGCAAGCTCGGTATCTACCGGAATCTCACCCAAAGGAGTCAGCCACTGCCCTTCTACCATTGTTGCGATTCCTCTATACCCCGTATGGGTGGTTCCGAGAATTATAACGCTTTCAGGAACTCCTTTCTTAAAGAGTTGTGATATCGTAAACGCAGCACCCGCTCCCGAATAAACGTACCCCGCATGAGGCACAATGCCGCCAATCGCACTCATGTCTTTGGATGCTTGATAAACGGGAATTTCACCGGGCCCAAATGTGGTATCTTTGTAGCATTGTTCAATCATATCCTTTAAAGAATTGGTCGATCCCGGATAAAATCGACCGGCTACAGCTGCTTTTCTAATCATATGTTATAACATTTTCAATTCTATTTTAAATTGATTTTGCGATCCCCGATTATATTCAGGCACGCACCACGATTAGTGCAAATATACACGTTTGAAAAAACAAAATTATCCACGTTGAGATTTCTGCATGGTTTTTCGATGGCATTACCCTTTGGCCTCACTAACTTTTTTTGAAACGTTTTTTGAACCGATTTTTTTATATTTTTTATCCTTCACCAGTT
>CAZUTM010000165.1:0-10430 GCA_964623665.1 uncultured archaeon | reverse complement strand
CCGGTTATGGTTTATACTAATTCCAGATTATGCCACAGTTCAGGGTTGATATATCCTCACAAAGATTACCGCTTCTTTACATTAAAAAACAACTATGATCCAATAAAAACACAAAAAATTTTTGTCAAAAACCCGGACAAATATCGAAATGCAATTCATTGGGCCATTCAAAACCAAAAAAAATTGAATTCAACCATCGAATCAATCATCAATTCTCAAGCAAATCAACTTATCAGAATATTACATGCGGATGGATCCGTAAAATGGAAAACGCACGACATTGCATTTATTACATCCGGAATCTGCACGACTTATGTTGAAGAATTCTGCAGAGTAATTAATCATAGATTTCCGATTTCATCAATCATTCTTACATTCCCTTTTCCCTATCACCAAATTCGGAAGTTCATATCCGATTATAGGCCGAAAACCATAATTATTTGTGAAGAATTGGAACCTTATATCGAAGAACGGGTGAAAATTGCGCTCTATCAATCGGATGTGCAACCCGAAATCATCGGAAAAAATGTTTTTCCAAAGGAAAGAGAATTCAAATTTGAATATTTATATGAGTTGTTTAAGAAACGTTTTAGTCTCGATCATTTCGAAGATCTTGAAATTTCCGAAGATATTATGAATATCACAAATAATCTTCCTATTAGAGAACCGACCTTTTGCCCCGGATGTGCCCATCGAAATACATTCTATGCTTTGAGAAAAGCTGCAGATGAATTTCAAAAAGAACGGTCAATCGAAATCATATTCGGAGGAGATATTGGATGTTATACCTTAGGAATGTCTTATCCATATAATGTAATAGATTGGCTCATTTGTATGGGCGCGGGAGTTGGTGTTTCAAACGGTGTTTCAAGAGTGATCGATCTTGAAAAGCAATATTTGGTAGCATTGATAGGAGATTCCACGTTTTTCCATTCCGGAATTCAACCGATCATCAATTTGGTAAAAAATGCCGTCGATATGAGTATCATCGTTTTAGATAATTTTACAACGGCAATGACCGGTCATCAACCCTCAATCTCAACACCACAACATATTGATCCGGAGTCTAAAGCAAAGATAACAATTCATGAAATGTTAAAGTCAATCGGCATACAAAATATCTTTCAACTTGATGGATATAGTATTAAAGAAATGCAGAAAGAATTTTCCAAAGCATTCCGTACGAAAGGACTTAATATAATATTGGTTTCGGCGGAATGTGCCTTGAACAAATCCCGCAGAATGAAAAAAATAGAGACTAAAGATGAGCAAAAAAAATTTTTACAGATATCGGAATCATGCCAAAAATGCAACGAATGCTATGAGACATTAGGCTGCACCGCCATCCAATCCATCGATAACGTTTATAATATCATGGAAGAACGATGTGTGTCAAATTTCTGCGATGCTTGCTTTCAAGTTTGCCCGAACCATTCAATATATCGCACATTTTTGAATATTCATAAAGAACCTGAAAAGCGTGAAAAGAAATCAAAGATGGAGTGATAATGATGAACATCGAGCCGAATAAAATTTATTCTATATATATATGCGGTATCGGAGGACAAGGCATAATCTCTTTATCAAAAAAAATCATAGATTCCTTAGTATCAAATCCGAACATCCATACCATCGTGTCATCGGAATCCCGCGGCGTTTCACAACGAGAAGGAATGGTTTCCTCTATCATTAGATTTTATTATGCCACCGAAACAGATGCTATCATCATTCCTTCTATAGGCCCATTCCCCTATTTAGGCCAATCAAACATCTTCATTGGATTGGATATCATGGAAAGCTTAAGAAATTTAAAATATTTAGCCAAAAATGGAGTCGCGATAATAAATGATAATGTAATATACCCAAAAAATACAAATATTTCTCAAAAACAAGAAATAGAAAGATATATTCTGGGTTTTGAAAAAATAATACGGGAATTTTATCCCAAAGTAAAGTTCGTCAAAAAAAATTTCAATAAAGAAGCAACAAACATATATGAAAATGTAGTATTGGCTACAAATCTCATATTCAGAGAACTTCAAAGCGTATTCCCAACAGTGTTTTTGAGCTAAATTATGTTTCGCTTGGCTCAAAAATATCTTGAGGAAAAGTTTTTTAGCTTATTGCGCCAATTACTTGTGAAAGGTGATGACGTGGAAGAATTTCGAAGAGAGATGAATGTACTTTTTCGCAGACCGATGATATTATTTCAAATTTACAGCATTATTCACTTTATATACGAAACCTTTATCAATCGTCAGCACCCAATCGCCCTTCAAATTCTTTTGTTCTTTACTCCGTTAATATATATCATTTTTTATCTCGCGTTTCCGGATTCAATTCTTGAGACAAAAATTAACTATTATTTTATCTCAAACCTTATTCTCCATATCATTTGTAATTATCTATTCTTCAAAGCAGGACGATTCGTGTATATCTCAAATGTATTCATCACATTCATGTTTTTATGCGCAAATCTCATGCTGCATCCAAAAGTGAGTTTTTATATGGGAATTATACTCTTATTCTTCAACGGATTTCTCTATATTTTTCTTCAAGATGTATATCTATTAAACCAATTATTGATTATCTCTCTTTTCGGATTGGCCGGCCCGCTAACCGGTTTGAAAATGGTATATCCCTATCTGAAGGAACGTGAACTTGAATTTGAAAAGAAAATTAATCGATTTCAGTTTTACCAATTGCTTTCAAAACAAAACAGTATCTTTATTCTCGAAGATTTGGTTTCCAATCTTGTTCACGACACAAATAACTCCATCACGGGAATATTAAATTATTCAGATTTCATTGTTGATGAAATTGAAAGTTTACCTGAGGAAATGAAACGAAAAATGGCAACATATGCGGAGAATCTAATCAAAGAATCGAATAAAATTCAAACAAAACTAAAATTGTTATCTCAATTAGGTCATACGGAATTAAAATATGAAAATTTAGTAAATTTAAACCTTCTCATCGAACATTGTCAAACACTTTCAGCAACAGGGTTAAGAAAATCCAATATTGAAGTAAATTATATTAAGGATTTTAATAAAGATATTGTTTTAAAATTCGATTTCCGAATTCTGTTAATCATCATTGCCAAATGTTTGATTTTATTAAAAAATTGCATTGTATTTAAGGAAGTGGACAAAAATTTCAAGCGAAAAATTGAAATTCATATACAACACCAAGAGTTCAGTGATGAAATCGTCATACAAATCAAAATCAATGGAGGCATCTTGGATGCGACCATCGGAAAAATTTTAAATAAAGAAATCGGAGTAAGCGAGATCTTCAATAATCCGGCTTTAAGAGACAATAAAAATGCAATTTTAGCAATTTCATTAATCGATTCGATTGATACGCATCCAATCTATCTTACTTTAAAATTAGATGATGGTGTAGAAAATGAATTCGAAATTCGTATGATCAATCAAAAAATTTTTTTCAAGTAACGATTTCGAAAGAAACGCCCAATTATTGGTTGACTTCTGGAAAGATTTCTGAAAGATAATAACTCCGAATTGCATGTATTTTACGATTTTTGATTTCGAAAATTCTAAACGCACCTTTGAATTTCTTTTCTGTATAACGTCCAATTCCAAGTGAAGCAGTTTGAATATGCAAGGGCCGCTTATTCTCAATCTCCTCATAAGTATAAAATTCGCTATAATCATCCCAATAGACTGCAAATGGTAAAAGAATTTTTTCCCCATTACCGGAATAAGAGATAGAAGGATTATCGGTTCTTTCGAGTCTGAACTCTTGTTTTTTGTGCGTATGCCCGCATAAATGAATCAATTTATGATTATAAGTTAGCCCCAAGAAGGTTACCCAATTTTTAGAGATACCGCCATAATGAAATTCGACATCTTCATCCGCGCGCGGATCCTTCATGCCGAATTCTACTAATGAACGCTCCTTGGTGTCATTTATATCCGGTTCACGTATTAATTTTAGCTTAGATAAAATTTTAGTCCTTACGGACTTTTTGATGATAGGGTTTAACATCGGCGCGTGCGAAAGAATAAAATGATGTGCATTCAGTGTTTTTGTGATATTCTTTTCAAGAATTTCTGCACAAAACCGATATTGCGCATCTGAAAAGCCGGTTGATGAAGGATCCGCCATGAGTAAACTTTTAAATTCCAAAAATTCATCAGGGCCAGAATTAAGACAAATAAATACATTTGAACCGATTTTAAAGAAGTAATTATCATACGGATTGATGAATTGAAAATACGGTTTCAACGCTTTATTACTGATAATCAATGCGGTCATCGGTGCCATCGCAAATAAATCGAAATAAAGGTTCGCTTCAAGATATCGCAATCCCAATAATTTGTAAATATCCAATAACGTGATGGCGTATCTGAAAAGCCGAACATCATGATTTCCGGTGGTGGTAAAAATGGGAATTCCCAATTCTTCTTCCTCTAGCAGATTGACCGGCTCATAATCATCGCGCAGAATTGGTCGGGTTCCGGTAATAATATCAATAAAAATATCCCAATTTGTACTTTTCAATTCAAGGAAATCCGAATCTTTGTCAGATTTATCGGTTTTTACACAGAAATCAATGATGTCGCCAGTAATTACTGCAAAATCAAGCTGCCCTTTATTCATCTGATCGTTAGCCCATTTGTTAAATAATCGCAAAGAGTTGTTTGGATTTTGAAATCGCTCTTCGATCGGCGCATCATCCGACATCGAAGAAATTTTATCTGCAATTCTTATTATATTGGATCCAAACCCGTGGCTCATTCTTCCTTTGATAACTCCTAATATTTCATCATTACGCTTAGCGATATGCAGATCTGTTATATGAGCAAATCGATAATCATTCCAATCTTTCGTGGAAACAACCACAGAATGAAAATTTGTACGAACTACTTTAGTATCGGGTTCGGGAAAAATTTGAATAAGATCGAACATAACAAATGAGCGTTTTGACAATAGTTTTTTCACTTGATCGTTTAATTGAAACTCATATTTCACTAAATAAAAGGCATCCCTGTTTTCAAAGGGATTATTTTCTAATACCGACTCATCCACCGCTTCAAATCTATTTTCCATTAAATACGAAGTTATAAAATCACTCTCAGAGATAGATCTTGGAAGCTCCAAATCAATCCAAAGAATCTTCAATTTGATTCTCTTTCCCCGTTCATATCGCATATTATTCTTGTCCAATTGTAGCAGCGGCTCCAAATATAAATTAGCGCTTAAAGTGCTTTCCACATCCGCTTTCGAATGCGCGCTTGGGGCCGCACAGAGGAGAAAAGAAAAATATTCAGATTTTCCATGATTCCCAATATTATAAAACGATAAGAGTGCCGGTTTTCCTAAATTCGGAGAAATTATAATCGGAAGATCCTTGAAATCAGAAAGATTGAATTGCCCCATCGCTTTCAAAAGCAAATAGGAGGTGTGCGTATAGAAAGTTTTGCATTTAAGAGATGCAATAGCAAAAAGTTATTATTCATTTCGAAGCATGTTTAATTGGTGTATTGTGTGGAGAAAGTTGCGATTATAGGGGCCGGAATCACGAAATTCGGAAAGCGAGATGAATCATCCCTAATGGATCTCCTTTTCGAGGCTTCCGTTGATGCGATTAAGGATTCCAAAATAGAGCCAGAAAAGATAACATCTCTGTTCGTTGCAAACATGGCTTCCGGAGTGTTGAATAAATGTTTGGCGATAGCAAGTGCGCTGGCAGATCAATTATCGATCATTCCCGCCTCCGCAGATCGGATCGAAAATGGACCTGCTTCTGGCGGTTCAGCAATCAGAGCGGGGTATGCGGCAATTGCATCCGGATTGACAAAATGCTGTTTGGTCGTCGGCGGAGAAAAAATGACCCATAAAGAAGGGCCGGAGATTACATCGACTGTTGCAATGATCCTAGAGAAATTTTATGAAGAGAGATACGGAATTTCTCTTCCAGCATTCGCTGCACTCTTGACGCGCTTGTATATAGAACAATATCGATTACCAATGGAAGATATAACACGAGTAGCGGTGAAAAACCATAAAAACGGTGTAAAAAACCCAATTGCACATTTCCAAAAAGAAATTTCTCTTGATAAAGCAATGAATTCAGCGGTAATCTCAGATCCTCTACGATTATTCGATTGTTGCCCCGTTTCCGATGGCGCAGCTGCGCTAGTAATGGTCAGCGGCGATCTCGCCAAAAAATATTGCGATAATCCCGTGTTCATAACCGGATCGGGACAAGCAACCGACTACCATGCAGTGTGTCAACGAACGAACCCGTTGCATCTAAAAGCGGTTGAATTGTCTGCAAAGCAAGCATTTTCAATGGCAAAAAGAATACCCCATGAAATTCATGTTGCCGAACTCCATGATGCTTTCACAATTTTAGAAATTTTGGAATCCGAATATTGCGGTTTCTTCGAACCCGGCAAGGGCACGAACGCATTAAAAGAGGGATTAACCGAAATAAATGGAAAAATCCCAATTAATCCGAGCGGAGGGTTAAAAGCAAGAGGACACCCATGGGGAGCAACCGGCGTCGCACAAGCATACGAAATCGTAAAACAATTACAAGGTAAAGCAAACAATCAAATTAAAAACGCATCGATCGGATTTACAATTAATTTCGGCGGCTTCGGAAATAATATTGTTTCTCATGTATTCGAGAATGAATTAGCGTTAAACGAGAAAAATGGGAGGAATACGTAAATGGAAGACTTCAACGAACAAAAAAATACACTGAAAATGATTCAATGTAAGAGATGCAAGAAAATCCAATATCAAAATAGGAAAATATGCATTGAATGTCGATCAACCGATTTTCAACCGATTGAAATCCCCGCAAACGGCAAATTAATCAGTCATACCACACTAAAAGCACTCCCTAATTCATTAAAAGAAAGAAAACAAGCGGCATTCGGTATCATTGAAATCGAATCGGAAAACCAAATGGTAAGAATATTAGCCCAATTGTCTCAAGATGCTAAATATTCACCAAAAATAGGAGATACCGTGGTATTAAGGAATGGATCTGTATCGGTTGATGAAAGCGGAAAAGAAATCAAAGGAGTGGTGTTTGATGCTCAATGAAGAAATAAAAACAAAATTAAAAGAAGAAAAAAAGAAATGGTACGAGCAAATCCTTCAGAAATTTCTCAAAAAGAATGTCGAACGGAAAGATAAATTCACCACAGGCTCTGAACTCGAAGAAAAACCCATATATGACCCGACCGATCTTGAAGAGGAATCATTTGATTTTTTGCAGATGCTTGGGTATCCGGGAGCCTATCCCTTCACGAGGGGAATTTATCCCAACATGTACCGCGGAAGACTATGGACCATGAGACAATACGCGGGATTCGGATCAGCAAAAGAGTCCAACGCACGATTCAAATACCTTTTATCCCAAGGAACGAAAGGATTATCGGTAGCTTTCGACCTCCCAACTCAAATGGGCATCGATTCGGACGATCCCCGCGCAATTGGAGAAGTGGGCCGCGTTGGCGTCTCAATTAATACACTTAAAGATATGGAAGAACTTTTCGAAGGAATTCCGCTCGGCGAAGTGTCTACCTCCATGACAATTAATGCTACCGCAATCATAATTTTGGCCATGTACATTAAAGTAGCGCAAAAACAAGGCGTTAGTCTCGACAAAATAGATGGGACGGTTCAAAACGATATTCTCAAAGAATACATCGCACGGGGCACGTACATCTTTGAACCAAAAGCGGGTATGAAATTGGTCGGAGACCTCATAGAGTATTGCTCCAAGAATCTCCCTAAATTCAATACTATCAGTATTTCCGGATATCATATGAGAGAAGCGGGCTCGAATGCATACCAAGAGATCGCATTTACTCTTGCCAATGGACTTGAATATATCGATGAGATGATAAAACGGAGATTGTCGATTGATGATTTCGCGCCGAGATTATCCTTTTTCTTCTGTGCACAAAGTGATTTCTTCGAAGAAATTGCTAAATTCAGAGCCGCGCGTCGGCTTTGGGCAAAATTAATTAAAGAAAAATATAATCCCAAAGATGAACGGTCATTGATGCTTAGATTTCACACACAAACCGCTGGAGTCTCACTCACAGCCCAGCAACCGGAGAATAACATCGTAAGAGTCGCATATCAAGCACTCTCGGCCGTGCTTGGAGGGACCCAAAGTCTTCATACAAATTCGAAAGATGAAGCATTGTCGATCCCCACTGAAGAAAGTGTCACTACGGCATTGAGAACCCAACAAATCTTAGCATACGAAACCAATGTCACCGATACGGTCGATCCTTTGGGCGGAAGCTATTTTATCGAACAAATAACCAGCAGCTTAGAACAAAAAGCCCTAGAATACATCAAAAAAGTTGAATCTATGGGTGGAATGATTCATGCAATCAATGCGGGCTACATTCAAAGAGAAATCGCAGATAACGCATATAAAATACAGCGGCAAATCGAAACCGAACGAAAAATTGTCGTTGGAGTAAATAAATTTAAAGAAACAAAGCCGGTAAAACAAAAAATATTCAAATTGGATACAGAAAAAATTAATGCATATATAACAAATCTTAAACAATTTAAATCAGCACGAGATATGACCCAAGTTAAGCGTGCCTTAGCCGACTTAGAAAATGATGCCAGATCGAATAAAAATATTTTTGAAGCCATCTTGACAGCGGTTGAATCATATTGTTCTATTGGTGAAATCGTCAAAGTGTTAGAAAAAATTTACGGCAGATACCATGAACAAACCATGTTTTAATCGAATTTTACATCAAATCAATTTTTTTTTTGCATTTTATAAACTTATAGAAATTCCGATAATCGAAGCCGGAGGCAATTCAACGTCAGAAAGCGAAACCGACTTTTCATTCACTTCGGAAATTTTCACATTATTCGGAGATTCAAAGGAATTCATCGCTTTAAACGTATCTCCGCAAATAATATTCATCGATTCAACCTTGCAATCCATTTTTTCGGGAATGGTAATTTCAATGGTCACCGAATCCTCTGCAGAAAGATTTGCAAGCGTGCAAAACACCGCGTTATCTTTGATAGAACATGATGCATGAACATTCGGTAAATTATACGCACTTATATCAGGAGTATCGAGCTGAAAGTCCAGCGCAAAAGCATTCTGATGCGGAACATACATTTTATACACATAATAAGTTGGAGTGAGTACCATTTTCGGCCCATCGGTTAACACCAAAGACTGAAGCACATTAACGGTCTGCGCAATATTGGTCATTACGATTTTATCACAATTTTGATTGAAAATGTTAAGATTGATTGCCGCGACTATAGCATCTCTCATCGTGTTCTCTTGATAGAGCCATTTCGGATTATATTTATTCGTGGCTTTAAACCATGTACCCCATTCATCACAAATTAACCCCACTCTACGCTTAGGATCATATTTATCCATGATTTTTCGATGTTCTTGAATAAGTTCTTCCATAGCCATTGTTCTCAATATTGTTGTGTACCACTCTATTTGATTGAAATCAAATGATGAAGCTCCGATATTTGTGTAATAATGAAAGGCATATCCATCAACCAGACTCATTTTTCCATCACAATTACATGCCTTCCCCGAGAGCATGGAAAAAAACATCTCGGTCCAATTATAATCAAAGGCATTTGCACCACACGCGATTTTATATAAATTCGGGTTCGTCAATGCTACATATGATGCATATCTTTTATACTCATTTGCATAATATTGTGGAGACATCGACCCTCCGCAACCCCAATTTTCATTTCCGACACCCCAATATTTCACATAATAAGGCGAAACTCGACCGTTATTTTCCCGTTCCATTACCAAAGTTGTATTTTTATCGTAAGTAAGATATTCAATCCATTCAGTCATCTCTTGAATCGTTCCAGAGCCGAGATTTCCGCATATATAAGGTTCACAGCCCAATAATTCGCAAAGCTCGAAAAATTCATGGGTTCCGAATTCATTGGGCTCGATCGAATCCCAATGCATATTGTAGCGTTTAGGACGCTTTTCAACAGGCCCTATACCATCTCTCCAATGATATGCATCTGCAAAGCAGCCGCCTGGCCATCTCATCACCGGAATTTTAATGACTTTTAATGCATCGACAATATCTTTTCGTATTCCTCCAATATTCGGGATGTTTGAATCAATACCCACCCAAAATCCATCATATATACAGCGTCCGAGGTGTTCCGAAAAATGGCCATAGAGATTTTTATTTATTTGACCGATCTTCTTGCTCAAAGAAACTGAGAGATGTGTTTTCTTCATGATAATTCGACAAAAATTGCAAGAAATAAAAAGCCATCGTTTGCAATCAAAAGTCTCTATTCAAAAAGAAAATACGAATTAAATCAAAGAAGTAAAGAAAGAAAGGAATACATGGGTAAAACGGATAATTTAGAACACGTTCGGAGTT
>CAZUTM010000164.1:0-10448 GCA_964623665.1 uncultured archaeon | reverse complement strand
TTCCGCAGCCGCACCCGCACCCGCATCATTCGGAGGTGCACCCGCAGCCGCACCCCCACCCGCATCCGCACCCGCATCATTCGGAGGTGCACCCGCAGCCGCACCCCCACCCGCATCCGCACCCGCTGGAGGATCTGCCGCCGCATTAGGTGCTTTTGATAGTTTGATGCAAGCAGCAAATGGCGGTAAAGGTGCAAAGGATCTTGGTGATATGATCGATTTAATTCGAACAAACCTATCAAAAGTAAATCCATTAAACCCCATCTTATTTGAATTGACCATAGAAGCGGGTAGATTAAAATCTATGGGTTCCAAACCGCTTGATCCTCCGGGAATCAGTCAATTACAACAAAAAGTGGATAAGTGGAAATCCAAATCCTAAAATCCAACAATAATACCATTTTTTATTTTTCTCGCAATTTTTATAGTTGAAAACGTTATTTATGTTATTATATTTCGTGAATTTTGTATTTAAATATATTTCCTACTCCGGCTTGCATCTTCAACATCAGTACTTGCTTGAATTTAACTTTCTCTAAATTGTACAACAAGGAAAAAAACAAGAGGGTGATGCGCCTCTACCAAAACGATCTCTTAGGCTTCTTCATCAGTTGAACTCACACGATGAAATAATTCTTTCAAATCTTGCTTTGTGTCTTCAAAAATCTCGATATCACCCGATGTTAATTTATCAAGTCGCTTTTCAATTTGTCTCAACGCTGCGTCTCGTTCATTTTTTTTCTGGTTTTCCAAACAAATTCGTAGCTCGGCGATGTCTGCCAAACCCAACCTATCCAAGAGTTCGTCGACAATTTTAAAATCGCGAACCCTAAGGGCATAGAAATTTTTAATCAATTCCTTTATCCTTCGTATATTTTCTTCATTTCTTTCCATACTCTTTAAAATCAAGGAATTTTAATAAACCTATGCGTTATATATAAATATATGGCTCGAATTAATGAGAATTACCTTAAACTTCAAAGCAGATATTTGTTTTCTGAAATTGGAAAGCGCACAAAAAATTTCATTGCAGCCAATCCTAAAGCACCCGTGATTCGTTTGGGTATTGGAGATACCACACTTCCGCTCCCTCCTTCTATAATCGATGCTTTTCATAAAGGCATAGAAGAAATGAAAAGCAAGGATTCCTACAAAGGATATGGTCCAGAACAAGGCTATGATTTTTTGCGGGTTGCGATTGCGAAAAATGATTTTGGGTCCAGAGGTGCGAAAATTGATCCAGAGGAAATTTTCATTTCTGATGGTTCAAAGTGCGATACAGGAAACATACTCGATATTTTCGGGAAAAATAAGATTGCAATATCGGATCCCGCATATCCGGTTTACGTAGATACAAACGTGATGATTGGGAATACCGGACCAGCAAATGAATTCGGTGAGTATGAAGGGATCGTATATTTGCGTTCGACAGAACAATCAGAATTCAAACCACCATTACCCGATCGGCATGTCGATTTGATATATCTTTGTTCTCCCAATAACCCTACAGGATCTGTTCTCAATCGGGAAGATCTCAAAAAATGGGTAGAGTATGCGAGGAAAGAAAAATCCATCATATTATTTGATGCAGCCTACGAAGCGTTTATTGAAGATCCTCAATTGCCTCATTCCATATTTGAAATTGAAGGCGCCGATGAATGTGCTATAGAATTCCGAAGTTTCAGCAAAACGGCCGGGTTTACCGGTGTTCGATGTGCGTTTACGGTGATCCCGAAAAAATTGAAAGGGTATGATGAAAAAGGAAATTCACATGATATCCATTCTCTGTGGAACCGGAGGCACACCACCAAATTCAACGGCGTCTCTTATCCCGTCCAAGTAGCTGCCGCCGCGGTCTATACAGAAGAAGGAAAAAAGCAGACCCGTGAAGTGATCAATTATTATAAAGAAAATGCTAAAATTATCATGGAAGGTCTTAAAGCAGCCAATTTCAAATTCTTTGGTGGTATCAATGCACCTTATATTTGGTTGAAAACACCAAATAATATGTCATCTTGGGATTTCTTTGATTTACTGCTTCAAAAATTGAATATCGTTGGCACCCCCGGATCCGGATTCGGAAGAGCGGGAGAAGGATATTTTAGATTGACCGCATTTGGGGACAGAGAAAAAACAAAGGAAGCCATGGAAAGAATTAAAGCATATAAATGGTGAAAATTACCTCATCTCTCACCATCTCTCCCTTTATTTTTTTTTTCCTTTCCGAACACGAATCCAATACTTCCCGATCGGAATCTCCTTGTTCAATTCTAACACTTTTTCAGACACTTGAACAAATCCATCTTCATAGATTCTTATGATATTATACGAATGTTTGTTCAGTTCCACCGTACTTTTAGAACAAATGGATCCGCAATAACTCAGAATGGTGTCTTCAATTTGTAAAGAATAGCCAATATTATTTTTCCCCATTAATAGGAAATTGATATTGCTTGATGGATTTGTAAATTGCTTCAAAACGTTTCCGGAATCGGTAAGTATATTTTCGAATTTTAATCTTGGTGGGGGCGTTAATCTATGGTTAAGCGCGATGAAATTGTATTTGTCATCCTTGGTTTGGGAAAGTTTATCGATCACATCTTGCATCATCGTTCTGCCGATCGTTCCTTGATTGAGATGCGGGTTCACAGAATTTAACCCAACAATATTGATTAAATCATCGGTAAAAATCGGATTAAACGGTCCTATCATTTCCGGAAACAGATCCCATCCATATTTTTGAAGATCTTTATAACCCGGCAATACCAACAAAGGTCGAGGTAATTTTTTCAATTCTTCTTTTGCGATCTTATATTCCTCTTCTTCATTATTTTTTGTAACACTCCCTGTGTGAACGACAACATCGGGATTTATTGCAGTAATATCTTTCACCGCTTTTTCATATAAATCGGGTTTATAATTTTTTTCCGAAAAATGCGTATTGCCTATATGAACGATAGTGTGAACCAGTGGCGCGGATGATTGATGATCGTTATAAAAACTACGATTGATATAGCGCGCCAATTGGAAATGCTCGCCGTCGATCATCCTCTTGACTGTAAATTTGACCATTGTATTGCTAATATCCAAAATGGTGTAAGAAAACAATTCTCGGTAACGCGTTTTATTGCATGACATGGTGCCGCAATTAAACACCACCAAATCGGAATCCCCATCCGTGAGGGAATAAATATTTGAAACATGTCGGTGTCCATTTAGTATCACATCAATGTTCGTTTTCAATGCGATATCCAAAACATCGCCACCATCATAGATCGCCGATCGCTCTCTGCCCGTATAAGGAATTG
Organism: uncultured archaeon; assembly: GCA_964623665.1. Taxonomy (GTDB): domain Archaea; phylum Asgardarchaeota; class Lokiarchaeia; order Sigyniarchaeales; family Promethearchaeaceae; genus CAZUTM01. The sequence continues at coordinate 7,140 of CAZUTM010000164.1, read as the reverse complement.
GGATTAATTGATGATGAAAGCAAAAGATTTTTATTTTCTCATCATTCAAAAAGAACTTTTCTTGGCTTTTTTTCAGCGTACTTGGACCTAAATTTCCGGAATCTTGATCTGGAATGGAACTATCAACACCCAAAATGTATATGTCCTCATCATCGATTTCAAACCCGCGTTGACCGAAAAATTCCTCAAATAACAAATATCCTACATTCCTTGCATCGTGGTTTCCCGGAATGATTTTGAATTGATGATTATTTATCGAAGAAATCAAATCTTTTGCCGTTATATAATCGAGATAAGTTCCTTCATGCGTGAGATCGCCGAGATGGAAAATATAATCAACATTTTTAATTTTTGAAATCTCTTCAAGCGTTTTTCTAAACATCATAAGATTGAACGCATCTGAAGATGTTGCAGATATGTGAGAATCGCTTATCAACACAATCCGACGGTCTATCTCTTTCATTAATTCTGTTTTTATCCTTTTCTCATACCTTGCATATTCCGGAATGGGGGGTAAATTATTGAGCATTCTATCACAATTGTGGCGATGACACTATATTAACTTTTTCAAGGAAGTATCAATTAGAAAATAAAAAGTGAAAAAATCCGTTGTTCAATCCATATATTATAAAAAAATTGCGACAAACACGCTTTGAAAATGTTCAAATTTCCAGATTGCGGCGTGTAATGTTGAAAATCGCTATTCCGAGGAATTAAAGTCCGATTATCTGAGTGACTTCCTTCTCCCGTAATCCTTTAATTCCGAATAGTTCTTTGAAATAATATTTCTTTTCGTCGGGAACATAAATCACCGGCGTATACACCACACAACCTTCAATATTGCAGAATGTTTGAATAAAACCGGGATCGGCCACTAATTTCTGAACAACTTTCTGATCCTCAATCTTCCATTCTTCATAAGCCGCATTCTTTGCTTTTAGCCATTTCTTCAAATCATCGCATTTTGGGCAATCTTTCTTGCTGATCACAACAAATTTCTTCATATTTTTATCTTATTTTCAAAAGCATATATTGCTTTTCCTTCTTAAAATAAATAAAAGACCGAATATTTTCGATAAAAAAAAAAGAAAAATCATTTAGCCATTCATTGATTTTTATAAATATGGTAAAATCCATCTCGGAAATCATTAATCAATTTGAATCTGGCGATGTGGGTAAGATTGAGAAAGCAATAGTTGAGATTTCACAGCACCCCGAGCGAGGATTGCCCATTATTCTAAAATCAATTGTGAAATTAATCAATTCTCCGAATAAATATATTCGTTATCATGCGTCTCGAGCTATGCGGTATATTGAAAACCCTGATTCGATTGAATATCTTGAGCTTCTTCTTGATGATGAAGAAGAAATGGTCGTTAGCAGTTCGATTAATTCATTATCTTATTTTAATAGTCTTCTTCCGGACAAAATAATCCATAAACTTATCAAGATTTGGTATTCCGCCAAATCCCAAGATTTATTACGCACCTTATTGAATGCATTTGCAGAGATTCGATCCGAAATCACCATCTCTCCAATCATAAAAAAGTTTGATGAATTGCCCGAAAGCGTGAAACCTTTGGCCATTGATGCGCTCGGAAACATGAATCACGAGAAAGTGCATGATTTTATTATCCAACATCTTCATGAAGATGGCTATGAGATCCGATTGTCGCTGATAACTGCTATAGGATCCCTTCAAATTATAAAAGCATCGACCTTTTTGATCGAAAATATTGAAAATGAGGATGATGATGAGACCATCATCGCATTATTACACGCTATCGGCAAATTGAAGTTAAAAGAAGCGATTCCGGTCATTAAAGATTATGCAGAGTTGGACCAGATCGAAGATGTTCGTTTGGCATGTTTTCAAGCACTGGGCGAAATCGGATCTGAAGATGCCCTTCCGATCTTGGAAACTTACACAGAAGACGAGTCAGAAGATATTAGCCTACAAGTGGTTGAAGCAATCGGTAAAATTTATTCCCTTCAAGCCTATACGATTTTGATGGATAAAGTGGTAAATAATCCCTCAGAAACTAATCAAAGCCTCAAAACCCGAGCTCGAGAACTGGCCGACCATATCAAAAATAATGTGTTGAGCAAAGAAGCGCATTATGAATTGGTTGAATCGTTGGGTTCGGAAGATTATTATGTCAGAATCAAAGCTTCGAGGCGTATTATAAAACTTCCTTCTCCACCTATTAAAGAATTAATTCATGCGTTGGAGGAAAATAATGATATTAAAGCCGCCTATTCTGCTGAAGTATTGGGCCTCCTTAAGGAATTCAGTTCTGCGGATGCATTGCGAAAAGTATATCAAAGCCGAAATGGCGAGGCACGAGCATTTGCGGGTTGGGCTCTGGCTCAGATGAAATTACTCAAATAGGAGACTTTTCTTAGAAATTTAATTCTCAAGAACAAGAGCTTATAAACTTGCTTTGCGAATACTGTTATAGCAGTAAAGAAATGGTGGCTGACGTGAATACGGTGGAAAAAAAGATTTTTCAAGTGGGAATCTGTGGACCGGAAGGTGTTGTAAAAGGAATTACAAGGTATATGGGTTTGGAGCGCTTCTCTCCTAAAGGGATTCAATACTTTGAATTTCCCAACAATCCAAAATTCGATAATGAGATCTTTAGAAAGAAATTTCTCCATAATTGCAGTATTTACATAGCACAACAAGGAATTCTGAACACTATCTATTATCCTAAGGAGCTAAAGATGTTAGATTTGATAATTTTAGTCTATGACATCTCTGATTTTAGCACCTTTAATCTCTGCTATGAATATCTTAAAAAAATCGCAACGAATACCAAATATTTTCCACCGTATATCTTGCTTGGCTATTCTAAACAAGGGTGTGCGCGCGGTGATAATGGGGTAAATTCGTTCAAACAATTAATACTTCATGACGAAATTAAATCAATTCTTAAAACCGAATGTTCAACGATTGAAATTGAAGAAGATGTAAATGAAGCACTAATGGTTGCGAAGTTGAAAAGTATCTTAGATAAAACCGATCCCGCAAAGATATTCCGAGAAGAGCACATTATCATCGTAGAGAACAAAGTAAAGGAATTAAAAGAATCATTTACGAAAATATTAGGGATGGATGTAAATTCGGAAGAAAAAATCAAAATTGCGTATAAACTTGAAGAGCGAAAGAAAATAGCATTGACAAAATCCTATTTGATAGAAAATTACGGATGGAATGAACAAATTGCTTTAGATTTTATTAATATATGGGAATCCCGATTGAAAGAAGAGGAAAAGAAGGCCGTCGATGAGCTTATTGATAAATCTGAATTTGTAATCGAGACGCCTAATGACACAGCGACCATAGACACAAAATTCATCAGAGTTTGTGAAAACGTATTAGAAAAGATCATCACACTGCGCTCCGAAGTTTCTCTTAATTCCCTTTTACAATTAGGCTATGATCTCCAATTATCAAAGAAGATTCTTTATTATCTTAATAGAACAAATAAGATACAGAATTTATCATATCATAGGGAAAGCGCGGACTATGAAAACTTCAAAAATATATTCTATTTCATCGTATTATATAAATATCAGCACTTCTATTCGAAATCACTTGATGAGGATAAATGTTTGCTCTTTTCCGGGTTGATTCAGTCAATTGAATCCATCAAAGATAACTTTTTAAGAGAATCTAACGAATATTATCCTCCCACAGAACGATTTTTGGTGGAATATTTACAATTCGGGGAGAAATTCTTGGTTTTAGTTGGGAATTCTCGGGATGAGTTGAAGGTAATCGTGAGATTTAGAAAAAAGCCCACAGATGTCTCTTACTGGGAAAAGAAAATTAAAACGTTCATGATGGATTATATCAACGAAGTTCCCCTTGAATCCCAAACAAAAGGTGAGCAGTATTATTCCACGGTTCGTAAAACCTCTGAAAAAATATTTTATCGACATTTTAATCCGTTCCAATTTAAATTGGATAATTTACTGCCCATCAAATTACTGAAAGAAGATATTTCTTCAGGGCGATTCACCGAAAGAGAACAAATGGTGGTTAAATATCTATGGAGCAATCGAACAGATCCGAGTATGATGCTCATTGAAAATATCATAAATGGGATAGCAGATCAATATAAATTTGAAATTTCTCGCTCCGATATCATCATAATTCTTTCGGAATTGATTAAGCAGAAGATTATTGGTCAATAAGGCGTTTTATAACCAGTATTTTTTTCGCCGAATTTTTCCAAAGTTTAAAATTGGGTTCGAGCTTTAAAAACTCACCCTTAAAGGGTTGGTTAATATGAAACGAACAGGATCCAGTAACGTACTCAAGCGGAAACTGATTGATGCGCTTTACCGAACTAAAGCACCGATATGGCGAGAAGTGTCCAATTACCTCAATCTTCCTTCACGTCAATCAAAATCAATCAATCTTTTCCGTATTTCAAAGTATGCAAATGCGAATGACATTATCATCGTTCCCGGCAAAATTCTCGGGAATGGAGAGCTCACAAAGAAAGTTACGATAGCCTGTTATCGAATTTCTGATTCCGCTAAGCAAAAAATCATGGAATCGGGTTCTTCAGTAATGTCAATAGAAGATGCACTCCAAAAATGGCCTGATGCTAAGGCTAAAAACATGAGGGTGTTCATTTAAACACGGAGGGAAACACATGAAAGAATATGTAAAAGTGGATGTATCCAATCAAGTTGCCGGAAGAATATGCTCCTTTATTGCCAAGCGAGCACTCATGGGCGACAACATCGTTGTGGTGAATTGTAAAAATGCCATGATAACGGGAGATAAAAATCGCGTGTTCCAAATCTATCTTGATCGAGACAATGTCAAGGTATTTTCAAACCATGCGCAAGGACCATTCTTCCCTCACAGACCGGACACCTTTATCAGACATATGGTGTGGGGAATGATGCCAAAGGGAACCCGAGGTCGACAAGCCATTCAAAGAGTTGAATTCTTTATCGGAGAAATCCCCGAAAGAATGGTATCAAAATACAAAATCATTGCTCAGAAAGAGTATAAGCCCGCCTCAATAACTCTCAAAAATACCAATATGGTGAGTGTTAATGACATTTGCGTGAGAGATGGATGGGCTGGAAAATCGGGATAAAACATAATTTGGAGTGAAAAAACCTATGAAATCAAAGACCGAAAATATTGGGGTTGGAAGAAGAAAAGAAGCCATTGCAAGAGCATATATTAAAAAAGCATTGGTTTCTGGAAAAGGACAAATCCGCATAAACGGCGTCCCATCCGATTTACTACAACCCGAACTTGCAAAAATGAAAATTCAAGAACTCTTGTTCATTATGGAAGAACCGAGTATAAGTGACTATAATATTGATGTGTACGTAAACGGCGGAGGCATTATGGGTCAAATTGATGCTGCTCGAACCGCAATTGGAAGGTTGGTCGTGCATTATCTTAAGAATAAAACTCTTGCCGCAAGATTAAAGCAATACGACCGATCTCTTCTCTCTGGAGATGCAAGAAGAGTCGAACCAAAGAAATATGGTGGAAGAAAAGCAAGAAAGAGGTTCCAGAAATCATTCAGGTAATCTCGTTTATTTAATTTTTATCTCTTTTTTTTATCCAAAAAATCAGAATTTTGATTAATTATCGTTTAATTCAAAGGATGTGTAACAATGAAAATCACGGTTCATGAGCGAAAGAAAACAAATGATATTGATTATGTAAAATTTAGCATCGAAGGAATTAACTTCGAGATTGCAAATGAATTAAGACGCATTATGTTATCAGAAATTCCCACTATGGCAATTACTGAAGTCATTTTTATGGAAAATGAGACTCCTCTTTATGATGAAATGATCGCTCATCGGTTAGGCTTAATTCCTTTAACGACCGATTTAAAAAATTATAATTTACCCAAGGATTGCACGTGTCAAAATCAGAGATGCACACTCTGCCAAACAACGTTCACCTTAAGCGTTAAAAGCGGAAGCGAACCAATGGTCGTAAAGACAAAAGATCTTATACCTTCAGATCCCAAGGTAAGACCTGTGAATGATGAAATCATTATCGCAAAATTAGGCCCAAATTCAAGATTAGAATTAGAAGCATTTGCACAATTATCAAATGGCAAAGAGCATGCGAAATTTCAATGTGTGTCCACAGTCGGCTATAAACCCTTCCCAGAAATCACGATCGATACAAAAACATGCAAATCTTGCACGCACGATTTCGCTGCATCCAAAAAATGCCATATGAACCTTTATCGAATTTCCGATATTCCCGAATTGATACCGGAATATTATGTTAAATGCACCTTATGTCGAGCGTGTGAAATCTACTGTCCAAATAAAGCCATAAAAGTGGATTATAAAAAGGATAATTTTATTTTTACCATCGAAGGAACAGGCGCTTTACCCATATCAGAAATACTTGAGCAAGCCTTGAAAATTTTTGATGAGAAATTTACAGAGTTTATAGATAAGCTCGATAAAATCGAAATAGAAGGGTTTTCTTAGTCTATTTTTATGTGTATTTTATTTATTTTTTTTTGCGATTCGGTTTTTGCTATGAAATCAAAATCTTCTCTGTTTTTCCAGGCATAATTTATTTTGGATCCCATTTCTATTCAATATATTCATCCCGTTGCGCCTTATCATGTGGTGTTGCTCATAAGCTAAAAAAACCCGGAACACATAAAAATCACAGATTTCGGGATCTTAAGAACCAAAGTCTAAACTATTGTCGACAGATGTATATAGACCGAATTTTAGAATAAAAAAAGGTTGAATCTCTCAAGAAAATAGATTTTTTCATGTTCGGGATAAATGCTGCAGTGCTGACGCAATTTTACTTTATAATAAACAAGATCAAAAAAATCCCGGAATACATAATAATTACTAATAACGGGAACTTTAAATACTCCCGAACGGATATTAGATCAGATGCGCCCCGCACGCGAATAATCAAGGAGGAAGTGAAAAAAATGAAAAAATCCGGTCAAAAATCCGACCATCGCTGTCAAAAAGCAGAAATGGCTACCGCAATATTCCCGTTGGAAAACATCTCGGAAGAAGAACTCGAATCCCGGAAGATTGTTGCGTTCTACCACGCAGTGGACCTCATGAAACAAGAAGGCTACATTCTCAATAAAG
>CAZUTM010000163.1:8885-10523 GCA_964623665.1 uncultured archaeon | reverse complement strand
ACTAAAATAAAACCTATGTATTGAAGGATTTGATACATGTTTTGGATAGGATTACCACCAAACCAGATTTCATATATTCTTGCATACGTACCATCATCAAACATTGAAAATAATCCTTGATTTAATGATTGCAGAAGCGAATTGCGGCCTTTCTTGATTGCGAGACAAAATTCGCGGTATTGAATTTCTTCCCCGATAAATTTAAGCGTTGAAAACTCATGGTTTTGTATCTCGTACAATATAAGATGGGCTTGTCCAAAAAACGCAAAAACCGACTCGCTTTTTAGAAGTTCAAGGCCCTCTTCCGTCGAATCAACCTTTACGACCAATATTTCCGGATAATTTGTAATCAAATAATTGCATTCTGCAAAATCCTTCACTGCAGCAACTGTTTTCCCTTTTAAAGAATTCAAATCCGAAATACCCACAATATCCTCCCGGACCGTGATTCTCCATGAAATATTGATTATCGGTATTGTGAAATCATAAATTGATAATCGCTCTTCCGTTTTAGTCGCAAACATGATATCGAGCGTTTCATTTTGTATCGCTAAAAGCACATCCGACCAATTCATAAATATGAGTTCGAAGTTGTAATCTACCCTTTTACCCAATTCATGAATGATATCAATATTAAACCCTTTTGGATTTCCGTTTTCCTCGTATTCGATAGGCGGCGCATTCCTATCTACTCCAACTTTTAATGTCGGTTTATGCACATTAGCTTCCAAGATGTCGATTTGCCCGCTAGCCCAAATCGGTTGAATTAGCGTAATAACTAGCAATAGAGTACAGATAACGATGTTTTTGGGCCGTTCGAGCATATTCACATCAACGAGTAATGAAAATAAAAAGGTTTTTATTAAAAACGTGAAAGACCATAAAAATTTGTTTTTTATTCCAATGAAAAACATTGCGTAATCCTTACAATCCGAACCACTTTCACCCAATTAATAGTTTAAACGAACTAGACAGATTATGGATATTCCTCTCGCTTATACCTGCCCTTCAAAATGAGCGATCTCAAAGAATAACTTCAAAAACATCATTTGGCCAAAAACAACAAAAATTAAATCATTGCAACCACTAAAGGGAATAATGAAGTTCGAGTTAAATCAATATTCAAGCGAGCTGATTAAAGCGCAAAAATCGGATCTTGATGCAATATCCGAACTTTCGATTCATGCATTCAAAAATTACCCCATGTGGGTGCATTTTTTTCCAAATGAACAAGAAAGAATTACGAAAGGAAGGCTCGCTTTTAAGAGTGTTATTGCTTATGGGCTTAAATATGGATATTGTTATTTTTTACCGGGGTATCTTGGCATGATAGAATATTTTACATCAGAGCACGTTCCTATGAAAATTTCCGGGCTTCTCAGAACGGGTGCATTGCGAACCCTCGGTGCCGGCCTCCATTTTCTCTTTGAATCCGCAAAACTTGATAATTTAATAATCGATAGACACCTTGAAGTAATCTCTGAACCTCACATTTATCTTCAACTCTTAGCGGTTGACATTCAGCACCAAAATAAAAAAATAGGCTCGAGGTTGCTCAAACCGCTAATCGAATTATGTAATGACTTGAACCTTCCGTTGTTTTTGGAAACACATGATTCAAAAAACGTTCCGAGATAC
>CAZUTM010000163.1:7720-8875 GCA_964623665.1 uncultured archaeon | reverse complement strand
CAATGTTAAAACCACCAAAGCAATTCCAACAACTTTCATCAACCATTTGCTAGTAAAAGCACTGAGATTCAATTATTTTTTTGACATTAATTGTATACTTACCATAAAGGCCGAACTCCAATCGATTTTCGCTCTTTTTCACGTTCCGCCAAATGCGCTTTTCCGATCTCGGAGGTGTTGTACACCCGAGTCAAGATAATCGACAACAGCGGAGAAAGAACAAAGATATTAAATATGGTGGACACCGCGTATAAAATCAAAATAATGGGTGGCGTATTTGCCGCATATTGCTGATTGTACAACAAGTATGTGGTGATTATGGTTGTCACTGAGCCAAATATGAATGTAAAAGCAAATAGATAGCCAAGCCGTTTCCATTCATTTCTGAAAATCACAAAATTTTCTTTAAAACTGGTACAGAGTTTTCCGGTAGCAGTTACCGACGGCATCATCAACGATAACAGCCAATAGATGATTTGCGAACTGATCATAATCAATGCAAGAAACACCAAATCTTGAAATGGGCCATAAAGGGTAAAAGGATTCGCATTCGGGTCGAATTGTGTTATTTGTTCTATCATTTCGCTTGCACTCCAGATCAACGAAATAAATCCTTGTAGAACCCCGATAATCAAATATTGCCACCAATAGCGATTGAAATACCAAAATGCGTTTTTGATTTCGGTGTATTCATCGCCCGAAGAAATCAGATCATAATTCAAGCCATATATGCATCCGGAAAGTATTATAATAATGACAAAATTCGGGACGGTGGCAATTACACCCAATGCGAAAAAGAAGACAGGGGTAGGCTCGAATGGAACAACGGTCGAGATTGAAAATGCTAAAATTATTAAAATTATAACTGACAAAATTACAATAATAAATGAAGTCAAAAGAATAAACATCTCAAATCCAATGAAGATTTTGATATTCTCTTTGAAGATCTTCCACCCGATCTGAACATCTTTTGCGAATTTCGCCCATGGCGTGTTTTGTTTCGTCTGTTCCTCCATTTTTCTCTCCTTCTTTTCCTTTCTGTTCTTTCTCTCCTTCTTTTCCTTTCTGTTCTTTCTCTGCTTCTTTTCCTTTCCGTTCTTTCTCTGCTTCTTTCCCTTTCCGTTCTTTCTTTCCTTCTTTTCCTTTCCGTTCTTT
>CAZUTM010000163.1:0-7620 GCA_964623665.1 uncultured archaeon | reverse complement strand
CTTTCCTTCTTTTCCTTTCCGTTCTTTCTCTGCTTCTTTTCCTTTCCGTTCTTTCCTTTCCGTTCTTTCTTTCCTTCTTTTCCTTTCCGTTCTTTCTTTCCTTCTTTTCCTTTCCGTTCTTTCTCTGCTTCTTTTCCTTTCCGTTCTTTCTCTGCTTCTTTTCCTTTCTGTTCTTTCTCTGCTTCTTTTCCTTTCTGTTCTTTCTCTTCGCGCTCTCTGCTTCTCTATAATGTGAGCATGATTCTCTTGCATTTTCTTTCTTTAAATTTTTTCTTTGGCTCAATTTCTCCCTTTCTTGCGTCTTCCTTGTTCGTTTTCTAGGTTGTTTTCTTGTCCGTGAGAATCGATTGTGTTGGTTTCTCCGAGATTTCTTAAATACATATCGATTTGTTTTTGGTAATCCAGAATAACAATAAAGTTTTTTGCAACCGCTCGATAATAAATCTGATTGATTCCGAACTCATTTTGTTCCTCTGAGACCACTCGGATCAACCCGAAATCATTAAGATCGACGAGGTGTCGTTTGATGGTTCCCGGATTGATGTTGAGTTCTTTAGCGATTGTTCGCAGAGTTGCTTTTTGTCGAATTAAAAAATTAAGGATCTTACTTTTCACTTCATGAAAGAGGTGTTGGACAACATTCGGATCATGTAATTCGAGTTTTTCGAGGATCGCCTCACTTTGTTCTACTGTCGTTGGTACTTCCACCTCTTTCTCGTTATAAAAATAGAAAAAATTTCAAAATTTAAATTTTTTATTGTTTCGGCGTAGGAAACAAGAGTTTGAATAAAATCAAGTCAATCAGGCCGCAGACTGCAAACCCTATTAGATTAAATCTCAAATACCCATTGAAATTGCTTTGCTCCAGAGTTTCGAAAAATGCGATCATTAAACCGATCGTTATCCCGAAGATAATAATGCCAAACACGAGCCATTTCAATACGGTGTTCTTTTTACTCACTTCTTCCATGATGAATTTGTGTTTGGTGCGTCCGAACATCAATACTTTGATTTCCAAACCCAAGATTCCGAGTAATGGCCCCCACCATACCCAAACAAGCGTAGACAATAGGAGATCTTGGTAATGGGGGTGGTTAGTGAGAAAAAGCATCGGGAACAAAAATCCGGGTATTAATATTATCGGAAACCACCAGAGCCTTGCCATAAATTGATCTTTAACATGATACGGCACAGAGGCAAGGAATGTTGCACCATCACTGTCTAACCTGCTTATTGCCAGAACCAGAAAGATGATGGATATTCCCAAATATGTAAAAGATGTGGTTGTAAATCTCATCTCATCGTCTATAAAGAAAATACCGATGATTCCATACATTACAGGAATTGTGAAGTAAATGATCATTTGAATGTCTCGAGCCAAAGAGTTCAAATCTTTTCTGATGAATGCTTTAATGCTGGAGGTTCGGCTGTACAATACCTCAATTTTTTCCTCAACATCTCCGCCTATTCCTTGATCTTTAATAATATTGGGTAGATTTTTAATCGTTTTTGAAAACCATGCTATTCCTAGAATAGTCCAGAGGATTAGCCCTATAACCGCATAGATCACAAATTGAGACCCGATCCCGGTTTCTAAGTAAATTAATAGAAAGGATGGGCTGATGGGGATTGGTAATATTACTAAAATTTCAATGGTTTCCATTAATAAAGAGGTAGGATTACTTGCAATCGCATTATCGATTGCACCCGGGACAAATTGAAGTGTCAGAACACTGAAAATGATGATGGCGTAATATAAAACGAGAATCAAGACCCGGGTTAATGTTGCTTTTTTGTCCTTGCTTCCCGAAAGTTTAAAGATTTGATTTACTTTTCTTGAAAAATTGATAAGAATCGAAATCGCAAAGAAGAGGTTGATTATTGTGAAGAAAACCGATACTGCGACTATAACCGGGTTTTTTGTAATAATTACCATGCTGACCGGCAAGATCAACAGCGTAGCGTAAATTCCCCAATCCATTGATTTAAATATGGTGAAAAAGATTGATTTTTCTAAATCTTTCCTTGCAATCGGAAATGTGGAGAGCCACTTGAAGGAGTCTCCGGAGACCACATATTTGAACAAGAAGATTTGAAACATCACCAATAAGGCCAATTGGAGAACGAAGAAAATGAAGAATCCGAGCGTTCCTACCGTTAGAGCCCACATCGGATCGATTCCTCCGGTGATAGCTTGTTCGACTTTGGCAAGAATTGAGAGTGGGAATACGAAAGTGAACAAGAGATATACGAAAAACACGATCTTCATGAATTTCGATTGGCTATTCAGTGCGTTTGCATTTTTTTCCAGATTCTCCATGATCTTTGCCGAATTCGCACCCGCTTCTTGAATAGCGCTTTCGGTGAAAATATCCTTGTAGATATAATCCGACATCTTCAAAATTTGTTTATTATTCATTGTGAATCACCTTTTGGCAATTAATTTTTCGAGGTTCCATCCGAGGTTCCATCCGAGGTTCCATTCTGAGCGGCGTGCAAGCCCTCGATGATGTGTTTGACTTCTTCTTCTTCTTCCGTAAGTTCCAAGAATACATCCTCAAATTTCGATTGTTTCGCTTGTATTTTCAATTCTTGAACCGTTCCGGTGGCAATATTTTTTCCGTTCTTCACAATCGTAATTTTATCGCACATGGATTCGGCGATCTCCATCACATGAGTCGAGAAGATCACGGATCCGCCCCTTTTTACATGCATCTTGAGAATTTCTTTGAACACCTTAACGCTTTTCGCATCTAAGCCCAAGAAGGGTTCATCCAAGATGAGCAATTTCGGTTCATGAAGCAGAGCCGCGATGATTTGAATTTTTTGTTTATTTCCTCTCGAAAGCGTGGCAATAGATTTATTGTAGTATTTGATGGCATCGAAACTTTCCAAAAGGTTAGCCAATCGTTTCGATATTTCGTCTCCTTGAAGATTTCGTAATGATCCGACAAAGTTAAACAATTCTTTGGGTGTTAAAGACCTGTATATCATGGGTTCTTCAGCGACATATCCAATATTTTTCTTAATTTCAATCTCATCCTTTTCCGGATTCAATCCGAATACTGAGATCTCGCCGTCATCTTTATCCAACAGTCCTAAAATCATTTTAATCGTGGTTGTTTTACCCGCACCATTCGGTCCCAATAATCCAAATATTTCTCCCGGTTTTACCACCAAATTTAATTCGTCAACCGCTTTTAGGGTTCCGAACGATTTAGACAAATTTTTAATTTCCAATACGTTTTCAGCCATTTTTCTTCACCTATATTTTTCTAAGGAGTTGAATCTCGCATCATTAATAATTCGAACCGATCTCAATCTCGACACCTAAAAAAAATAAGTTGAGCGGATTGACCATACATAATAGCGTTCGTTCGGTTTGATCGCTTCGATTTTTTAATGTTGCATCCGATGCAACTTCCTTCTAAGTCATAATACTCCTCTCTCCTATTTAAATGTTGTTGCATCCGATGCAACACTATACATCTGAAAAAAATTCTCGAATTCTATTCTTCCAATTCGAAGATTAATGAAATTAATCTATTCAAACGGTTTACTTAGATAATAATAATTATTTAATAAGTCAATTCGAGATTGTGAGTGATTGAATTTGGTTTTTCGATAATAAGGCTGAAGATCCCGTGTCTCTATCAATGGATAGATACGGGATCTTTAGATGAACGGGCTAATAAAAATAATAATAAACGACCAGAAACCAAAAAAAATGTCTTAATGAATCTATTAGTTAATTTTCGTTTCGGGATAATAAAATTAATCAAAAGGTTCATGGCATGAATATTTTCGAATTAAATGATCGGTTTCCAAAAAAATAAATATAAACAAACCATTAAAAATATTGCCATCCAATTTAAAAAACTCGAATTGAGACACCTTATCCTTAAGATCGCTTTATATATTTATTCTCTCAATTGATTAAAGTGAAAAAATTTATTAAATGAGCAGATTGTGCTCTTTGATATTCCTGTCCGATCTTAAAAATTGCCGCTTCGAAGTGTATAAATGCCCCATTCAACTAGATTGAACACCCACATGAAAAATGGCTTTTCGGAAGGATAGGGGATTAATCCGTATTTATCCGGAACCTTTTCATCGAGCAGTTCTAAAACTTCTTTGGTATCTTGACCGCGAATAGGTGCGGGGTTCACATCGACGATATCGTGCTCTTTGAAATAGAACGGGCTTCTCAATACCGTCATCTTTGTCAATCCCGGAAATTTCTTTCTACTTACTAAAGGGATCCGTCCTTTTTGATTGCGTTCAATATCCGCCAGAACATTGGCAACTTTATAGCGACGCATCACTCCGATTTTGTTTTCAAACCCGCCTTTTCGGATTGTTCTTTTCACATATCCCAAGAATCGGAACCTCAAACGGCTTTGGAGTTTCAGCAAGCTATCCTCAAATCGTTGGCCGATGGGTGCCAAATTATATTTTTTGATCCATTCTCGCATATCTTTCCACCGACCCGCAACGACAATTCGGTAATCTTGGATATTCAATAAGCCGGCAACCACCTTTTCGTCATAATTTAGTCCGATTTGATATCCTCGCTGGGCCGCTTGTTTGAAGCACATATCCCGTTGATTTTTTGCGATTCTCATTATTTGTAAAAATGTGGCAGTCATGGTCATGTGGGTATGCATAAACACCGCTTTCTTTGACTTAAGAGCACCGTAGATGCCCAGAACAGATGCAAAGGCTCCGATGAGACCGGATCCCATATCCAAAATCGGAATCGGTACAATTTTCGGCCGTCCCGTTTTTACGTATTCTATCTGAATTCCGGTGACCGCTTGAATAATTTGTTCAAAAGCTGGACGATGCTGCCATCCGCCTTCAATCCCGTATGCATTCATATACGTATAGACCACGTTTGGAAGTCTCTTTTTAATTTCTTCGAAGTCAATCCCGATTTCTTTGGTTAACTCAAGATTTCTATAATTTAATGCTATAACATGCGGTTTAAAGGATTCTAAAATCTTCCAAAATCGCTTTTTGTCTTCGGGTTTGTTGAGATCAAGAGTTACAGAGCGCTTGCCGCAATTAAAAATGACATGAAACGAAAGCGCCCAATCCAAACTGGTTGGTGATTGAATTGCAAGAACATCAGCACCTAATTCTGCTAAAATTCTCGTAGAGAATGGCCCAGCAATAATTCGGGAGAGGTCTAAGACACGAATTCCCGCCAAAGGTGCATTTTTATTAGGTAATTTAAACAGCTGCTTAAGTTGTTCTTCCGGTTTCTTGAGATACTCATCATATCTATTCGGATCGCAGAAGACTGATTGATTATTCCAACGTTCTATATATTTCTCAAGAGATTCATCAAAAGTCCTTGGGACAACGCTTGTCTCAAATTCCGTGCTGGTAACCGCTTTGCCGCAAACAAACATCTCTCCGAAAATAGGATCTTCAACCTTATCGTTATCCGGCATCTTGGCTTCATAACTATCATGAACCCATTCATCGACAGTCCTGATTTTTGCAACGCATAGATTATCTCCCAATAATTTTTCCCATTCGTCCGCTGGCTTTTGCCGATAAATTTCTTTTAGAATTTCTCGGATCGCTTTGGCTTCAGCAATAGAGTCGACCAAGCTCGGATCTTGGAAGGTGGTCGGAGACATCACTTTTTTAAGTTTTTCCACATATTCGCCCAACCCGAGTTTAATGAATTCTTCCAAGATGATTCTGTTGTGGGATGGCATGGTGATATGCACATAGACCCAACGTTTATCTGAACATTCCCAAGGGCCCATAAAAGGCGTCCCTACCATTTTCAACGGCATAAATTGTCTCGGGGCGCCGGTTAATACCAAGATCTGAAGCACTTGTGAAAATAAATCAGCGCCAAGCATGGATACTTCTGATATATCGCCTTTTCCCGAATTTACACGATTGATTAATAAAGCAACTGCGGAGGTTGCTGAATAAATGGCGGCTAGCACCGAACCGATTGGAAAGGGATGCAACATCGGCTTTTTCAAGGGTCTTTCATACATCAATCCCGCCATTCCCACCACTGCTTCGAATGACTTAACATTTTTCCGCCGATCGTTCTCCGGAAACCCCGGAATTCGGCACACAATAAGAGCGGGATTTAACGTTTTCCGAATCTTTTCCAAATCAATCCCAAGGTTTTTCAATACCTCATACCCTAAATTTTCGATGACAATATCTGCATGTGATAATAAATCAATCAGTTTGGTTCGCGCGTTATCATCCTTTAAGTTCAAAGGAATAATTATCTTGTTGCGTTCGAGCATCGCTTCAAGAACGGGATCATAGGGTTTGAAATTCGGGTTTTTGATTCGAATAACATCTGCCCCTTGTTCAGCAAGCAGCATTCCGGCAATCGGGGCCGAAAGGTAGGCACCCAATTCTACGACTCTTATTCCTCGTAATATCGACTCTTTCATGAGTATTCTAACTATGCAAGATTGGGCGATTTAAAAACCTATTGCCCCATTTCGAAGGTATCTTTGGAAAAATCACCGCAAACGAACGCGACAAAATATTAAAACATCAGATTGAATAACAGAAAAAGAATGATTAAAAAAAAAGAAACAAAAAACTTAATTTTTGACATTTATGTTCTTCTGGATCTGCGAATTGTATAAAGAACACCGATTGTGATGGCAAAAGCTAATCCAATGATAGGGAATCCGTTGATTTGACCCCCTTGGCCGGGAAAAGCGGCGTCAACTTCGAACCATTTCTTATAAATTTCGTTGTATTTTTCACTGGGTTTTGGCGATTCAAGATCGCTTCCAAGCAATTCATTCAAGACCTCGTTTAATTTCGCAAGTAATGCATTCGAGCCCTTTGGCACTGCTATTGCAAAATCCTCCGGACTGAATGTATCAACAATCTTAAATTTATTCGGCTGGTTCTTCAAAATACTTGCAAGCACCGCGTAGTCTCCAAGAACAGCATCTATGGTGCCTTGTTCAAGGGCAGCAACTGCCAAAGTAATGGTGGAATAGCTAATTAATTGAGCGACTGTCTCATCTGCAATATATCCAGCGCTCACGGTCCCATCTTGGGCACCCGCTTTGATTGTGGATTTGTTGATATCATCAACGGACTTTATATCCATATTCGAGATTTTAACCAGTACTGCTTGTTCACTCTTGTAGTACCATCGAGTAAACGAAACGGATTGCTTTCTTTCTTCTGTGACACTCATTGCAGCGATTACACAATCAAAATTGTTTGCCGCGAGCTGAGTAATTAAAACATCAAAGGCAACATCGACCCATTGTATTTGAACACCGATTTTTTCAGCGATATATTTTGCAATGTCGACATCAAACCCTATGATTTCGTTTGTGACGGGATCCCGAGATTCGAAGGGTGCATACTCCGCATTAGTTCCAATAACTATTTTTCCAGCATTTTGCACTTTAGTCAATGAATTATCGGTTTGGGCTGATACTTGAGCGCTTGAAAACAACGGAATTAAAAACGCAACGAACAAAAGCGCATAGATCTTCGTTTTATTCATAAAATCACCAAAATATAATGGTACATTTAGTGTGCCACTTAAATAAATCCATATAATTAAACAAACACGCCGGATCAATTCGCGATCCC
>CAZUTM010000162.1:0-10741 GCA_964623665.1 uncultured archaeon | reverse complement strand
TCTTCACGTTAAGAGAGCCTATCAAAGTCAACAATAAATCATTAGTTTTACAGCCTTTGGATGTGTATCTTGACGAAGAAAAGAAGCTACGCGGAAATTTATATGTGATGCTCGATGAAAACTTGAAAATGACCTTGATTAAGGATTTCAAATTGGATAAAAGCGAATTATTCGAGAAGAACATAACGTTGATTGTCAGAATCAAATCATTTGATAAATATGATTAATGCTTTTTAACCTTGCATCTATTTTTTGCATAATATTTTTCAATCTTCAATGAACATCGTATTTTCAATTATTTCTCCTAAAATTTAAGTCAATTTTCGCGTTCTCAACCAAATTTAGATTAATCAGATTCAACCGGTAGCTCTCCAAGATCTTTTTCCGGTTTTGATTGTAAATTTACCATTTCAAAAAATCGAAAACTTTAAATACGAAGATATATATTATGGTATTTTCTCTATTATAGTGGTGCCTAGGCGCCAATGGAGAGGTGAAAATGTCGAAAAAAATTGTTACAGATCCGGAAAATGATCTGTTTAATGCTTATAAAGAAACGGAGCAAGAACTGAATTGGCGTTGGCTTATTCGCACCGAAGCGGTCATCATGGCATGGGGGGAAATCGTGCTTTTTGATTTCGCAATGAATCGACTATTAATCTAATCAAATTTCAATGCATTGTTGATCTCCATACACTTCAACACGGACGCGGGTAAGCTGCCGTTGTTGGTTCGAATTCCGAGCCATTTTTTGAGCCGGAATCTTTCTTTCTTTCCTTTTTTTAATCCGTATTCGCCAGTTGCAATCCAATATAATATTCTTTGTGAATCTTGCTTGAAAAATAATGATAGAACTGTCGCATGTTTATATAAACTTCAAAAATTCCGTCATTAAATCATGAGAATCAGAAAAATTTTGTATTCACTCTTGGTATTTTCATTGATAGGCGCGATAATTTGGACTTTTCGGACCGACAGGCTTATATCCCTTGTTTTAGCAGTCTTTTTAATGATTCTGATGCCTCATATTTATGTTGGAATATTTACCGATACTCAGGGCGTATGGAATCCCGATTCTGTTTATCAAAGATATCGAATAAATGAATACTCAAAAAATAAGCCTTTTTTTCAGTGGTGGTATTATTCTTTGAAGGATTACAAATCGGAGCGAACCTTTGCATTCTGTTATTCGATGAGTCGAACAATCGAAGACCCGAAAAATACCGGTGCCTATGTAACTTTTGCAATGGTAGAAAAGGGGCGGAAATTTCACATTTACTATAAATTTCCACTGGAAAAATTCGTCGTTCATAACCATTACGATTTGAACATCGCAGATGGAACCTTCACACTTCAAGTGATTTCACATGATCATCTCAAAATCAAAGGAACCATGAGAAATCCGAAATGGGTATACGTTGCTGAAGGCATTGAGGAGAATACCGAAATCGAATGGGATATTGATATCAAAAGAATCGTGGGATGGTACGGTCAACGCGATATTGAAAGCTTGACCAAATTCACCGAAAACATCTCATGGAACACTTACGCCTATGATTCGGAAGTGTGGGGTAAAATTAAAGTCAACGGAACGGAATATCTCATTGAAAAGAATGAAAATTTTCGCATCTATTGCGACATGAATTGGGGTGCCTATTTTCCAAGCGTAAAAGACCCCAAAAAGCCCCAAATCGAGTATCCTTGGGGTTGGTATTACACCGGAATCCCGGACTCGGATCCGAAAAAAGATTTTTCTATCATTGCCGGAGCGGGAAGAATGCAGCCTCGATTCCGAATGCTGGGCATTATGAATGCAAAATTTGCTTCGATCTATCTCAAGGGAGAAAAAATCGATGCAAGGTTCGGAACCATTCTCAATAATACACCCAACATGGGTTTCACATTTTTCCATCCATCAATGGATGGCTCCACCAAACGATTCGATATAGAACGCTCCGATTGGGTGGATTACACCGACAAGTTCGGTTCCGCAAAGATCCCCTTGAAGCAAACGGTCACCATTGAAACAAGGAAGAAAATGATAATTATGCGATTCACCAGCACCATTGAAAATTATAACCGGCTATTATTTCCAACCGATGGATTTGTATTCAGCGATTTTGAAGGTCTTGGTGTAACATGCATAACGGAAATTTACCAAAAAGGAGGAAACAAGGAGCCGGTTCTGATCCAAAAATATGAAGATCGAAATGCGGGCTTAGAATACGGATATAAATTGGATATTGATTTATAAAAATTTAGATCTGTAATATTTTTTAACTTTTTTCAGAAATTTTCATCGCAACATTATTGTTTTTATTTCATGATTCAATTTTCGAAGTATGGCAAAAGAATTGGTGAAACCCACCCAAGCCCAAGTTCGATGGCAAAACGCGGAGTTCGGGATGTTTGTGCATTTCGGAATCAATACGTTCAATAATCGGGAATGGACCGATGGAACAAGATCCCCCAAGACCTTCAATCCCAAAAGATTAGATACGGATCAATGGGTTCAAGTGGCTAAAAATGCCGGAGTTCAATATATGATATTGACATGCAAACATCATGATGGATTCTGTCTTTGGCAAACCGAAACCACCGATTATTCCGTTAAAAGCAGCCCTTACAAGCAAGGAAAGGGAGACGTTGTTGCCGAGTTCGTTTCTTCATGCAGAAAGTTCGGAATGAACTTTGGCTTCTATCTGTCGCCGTGGGACAGACATGAACCTTGTTACAAAGATAAAGAAGCCTATGACAAGTTTTACGCAAGACAATTAACCGAATTGCTGACCAAATACGCTACTCATGATGAGATTTTCGAAATTTGGTTCGATGGAGCCGGAAGCGCAGGCAGAGAATATGATTGGAACACCATTATAGCAATATGCAAACAGCACCATCCGAGCGCCATGATTTTCAATATGGGGGAACCGACCATTCGATGGTGCGGGAATGAACGAGGATTCGCCCAATACCCGAATTGGAATGTTGTTCCGAAAAAAAATATCGATGATTTCATCTTGGGTAAACAAAATCTTATCGGAGAAGGGGATATTTGGCTTCCGCAAGAATGCGATGTGCCGATTCACAACCGGAATTGGTTCCATCATAAAGGCCTTTGGGGGTTGTTATATCGCAAATTACTATTTTCAGTTGACCAATTGGTCGAAATCTATGAGAAATCAATAGGATATGGGGCCAATCTGTTGTTGAACTTGGCACCCACGGATCAAGGTCGATTTTCTGATATTGATATCCGCAGGCTGAATGAATTCACCGCAAAAATTCGTTCGATGTACGGAACCCCGATCGCAACATCATCGGGTACCGGAACCGAATTGATATTAAAACTGCCCGGCCAACGCAAAATAGATGCGGTTAAATTGCGTGAAGAAATCTCACAAGGCCAACGGATAAAAGGCTATGAGCTTTACTATTATTCACAAAATACGTGGATACCTTTGAAAACCATATCCAAAACTTTAACCGTAGGGCATAGGAAAATCGATCGCCTATCAGAACAAGTTATCACCGATGCTGTAAAAGTGGTTGTCAACGATATGCTGGCAGAGCCTATAATCTTAAAATTTTGCGTCTATTCTTTCAAATAAAATGACTGATTATTTTCGATGCGATTGAAATTCTATATTTTTTTGTTTCAAATCGCTTTCACTCAGCGTTCTTTGATTAAACATTAAAAAAAATAAGGGAAAGGGCAGTTCCCAACGAATATCCACAGCATATTCTGAACGTGGATAATTCCATCCATGGAAACTTTTTTTCAGCCTTTTTTTTAATGTTTAATATAATGAAAAAAATGGGAAAATAAAAAAGAGATCTCTTTAAGATAATTCCTCAATCAAGGTTTTCAAATAAGAATTCTGCGATTTTTTATAATACCTCTTCAGTGTTTTGATGATTTCGACTTTACGCTCCGGATATTTCACCGCTATTTCTCGAATCGCATTGATTGAATTTTGCATAATTTCTTTTTCTCTTTCCTCGATTAGGTAGAAGACAATGTGCAAAATATTATTGATTTGGGTCGGGTACACCTTCAAGAGCTCGCTTAAATACCCCGAAACCGCCGCTCGGACCGATAGTTCAATATCATGACTGAGTCCAATCAAGGTCAGAAGAACCGCTTTCTGCTTCTTTTGCTTGATAATAAGGTCCGGATTCTTAAAGATCAGCGCAGAAATCAGTTCGATTGAGTCCTTTCTAATTCGGGGATCATTATTCCGCGATAATTTGAAGATCGAATCCGAGAAGTATAATAATTTCTCGGGGGCTTTATCGTATATACTCTTGAAAATCCTGAGTGCAGTTGCTCGAACATTTGCATCTTTATCGATTGCAAGGGTTAGCAGAGATGGCAACAACAATTTAAGATTTTTTGGCTCCTTTTCATAGAGATCTCCGATTTCTTTTAGCACAACCATTTTCACCATGCGATAATTCGACCGCGAAATGGTGGGTAAATAATCGGCGACATCTTTGATTTTCTGGGGAAATTCTTTGATATATGTGAAGTACGCATTGGTTGCATTTAATGCAATTTGGTCATTCGCATCCAAAGACAAGTTTTTAATTGAAATGATGACCTCCTCGAATTCTTTGTAGGTAAACAAAATCTGTTTGATCTTCTCGAGGTATACGGCTCTGACCTTTTCGGATTTTTCCTTAACATGGTGTCCTGCGATGTATCGATAAATCAAAGATTTAATCAATCTCCCGGTTGCTGTTAATCGCTTCGGATTTTTCTGCTTTTCCTCTAAATATTGCGCATGGAACGACAAAATTAAATTGCCGAGGTATTCCCTTGCAATCAATCGTATTTTCTCATACGGATCGGAAAGGTAGTTGAATACTTTGACCAAAATATCCTTTCTTTTTACAATATTTTCGATTCGAACGATTGCTGTTATCGAAAGAATACGGGTATCAATCGGATTGCCTCTTTCCGAACCCTTAAGAAGCAGTTCAATAACCTCATTTCTATTAGAAAGCTTGTCGGCAATTGTTTTCAAAGAATCTGAAACCGCAGACATGATTTTTGCATTGTTTACATTCAACCGGCTTAAAAGGAACGGATAAATGGTAGTTTGCCATTCTGTGCCTTTGGTGGTCTTTATCAAGAGCATAGTTTTCTTAGTAAAATAAATCCCAGAATGCATGATGGTGATCTTGGTAATTAATCGAATTAAATTCGAAATCACATCTTCGTTGGGATGCCTTGTGAGCCCGGTCAATGCGGGATAAATTTTCTCATGATATTCTTCCTTTATGTCCAAGACCTTATCGAAATAATACAAAACCACAACAATTGTAGCCGGCATCTTTGGGTTAATGAGCTTTATGCAAACATCGGTCATCGTTTCCAAATCGAGTTTTGGCTCCGAATTCGGTTTCACCTCGTTTAAAATCGATTTTATGGATTTCGGAATTTCTATCTTATCGGCCATCGAATCTAATACAATGTCCGCCAGAAGACGTAATCCGATTGCCTTCTTCTCGTCATCGTTGGAGTCTAACAAACTCTCAATGAATGCGAAGGAATCAAAATAGATCTTTCGGGATCTTTTTGACAAATTCGCAATGAGACGCGCTTGTTTCAAGAAAATTTGTTTATCATCGATGTCCAAACAAATGATTTTATCCAAAATCGGTGTATTTTCGAGTAATGGGTAAATTTTATTCGACATTGAAGCGATAAACATCAAGTAATCTTCCATAAATTGTTTGGACGGTCGGGTGTCCAAAATGGTCTCAAGATCTTGCACCAATAGTTCCACCTTCATCGATTGCAGAAATTCAAAGATTTTAGCGCGTAATTCCTTATCCGAATCCAATAATATCTTGAAGAAGATTTGTCGAAGGTCTGCAATCATGAAAATCTCCTCCTTGACCGTGGCTAACACCGAGATTGAATTGAATAAATTTGCTTGGATCTGAACATCTTTGTTATCCACGAGCACCTTCAAAATCGGGAACATATCTCCCATGATCTTCTCATTTTCCAACACCGTGCACAACATTCCAATACTCAAAGCAAAATCAGCAAGAACCTCACCATTCCTTTCTTCTGTAAACGATTTGTATTGATCTATGAGTTGTTCATAGGTGCTGGGGTGATTAACAATCAGTTCACTTATTAATGCGATGATCGCTTTTTTCCGAATAATACTATCTCGCTTAATTGAAGGAATATATTCAACAAGTTTAGGTACAAAGGTCGGATCCTTAATTGCAATGACCGACAAAGCGCTCAAAGCGGTTTTACTCAAATCATCATTTTGGTGATTTCCTAGAATAAGACATTTCTCAAAAAGAATCGAATACTCCACGGAAAATTTATCAATCATATTCTTTATCAAAAATAGTGACTGCGTCTGCATCGATGGATTGTTCTTCTCTATTAAAGGAAAAAGCAAGTTTTTGGCAAATTCGATTTGTTTCTCCCCAATATCGCTAATGATTTTAAATATCGCACTTTTACCCTCCTCGCTTAAAGACCCTTTGAATGTTTCCTCGAATAACACCGCAATTTTGTTCGGTTGAACCTTCCCAACTTGTATTATCACTTTTGCAAACTTCGTAATAATATGTTCATTCTTGCCCGAAAAGATCACAGAAAACATATTATACAAATATTCTGCGGGAAGTTTTTGCAACGCAATATCGAAATGGGAAATGATATTCTCTTGGATTTTCGGATCTTCATCAAATGCCATTCGTTCGATGATTTGGCTAACCCCCTTCAATAATTCCGGGTTATTGATGATTGTAAGCATTGAACCAACCGATTCGGACACCAGCAATCTGATGGCTGGGTTTTTATTTTCTGTAAATTGTTTCATCACCGCAACATCGTTATCCAAAATTGCATCATTCAAAACGGCCGCTTGAATTGACGTTTTCAATTCTTTGTTGAAGAACAAATTATACGTCAAGAAGAATGCCAAAATCGTTTTATCTATGGCCAGGATCGGCGCAAAGAAGAACAGCATCAGCTTTTGGTCGGTGGGATCCGATAAATTGAAAAGAATTCGTTGGTCTGGAATAACCCAAGGCCATTTGGTGAGAATTTGCACGAAAATCTCAAACGCGATACCGGAAAACACATACGCCGCAAAAGCGACTTTGGTACTGCGATTTAGCGGTTCTTTGCTGATAAATTTCATGTAGAACCCGAGCAGACCGAACCCGCATGTGGATATGAAGAACATCAAAAAATCGATGGGAACAATTGCAGTTAACAATTTCCAATCATTGATTTGTTGTGGAGACACCGAAGGATTGCTTGAAAGCAACGTAGTGACAAATGTTTCGATAAACCCTCGTTCCATGGTCAAATAATCCGTGGTCAGTTCAGGATAAACGCCCCAGAAAATTGGAACCGTTTTAAACGCATTGTAGAAAGAAGAAATAATCGAAATTATGGCGATAAAATAGAAAAGCAAGAATCGGATGTTTTTCTTATTTTTCCAGACCTGCGGGTCTGTCCATTTGATTCGGGTACCCCGTAAAAAGATTTGCGAATTTCCTAACGTGGAGTAATAAGATAAATAGAAAATGGGGCCCAAAATAAGCCATGAAAGAAACGAAAAGAATACAATCGCTTGCCAATCGAGCTTTCCTCCGGACTGCGCCGGTAAATCTTGCACGTTGATCGCAACATATGATAATATTAAGGGCGGAATGATAACAACAACGATGAACAACAAGATCGCTAAGATCGCAGAAAAAGGCGGCCGCCATCTTGTGATAATTTTTGATTCTATCCACCTTTGAATCTCCATCGGGCCCTCAACATCCCGCTTCGAAAGCATCAAATATTCAATGGCGGGATAAATAAACGAATAACCCGCTAATACTAAAAACACAATCGGAATGAGGTTTGGAAATTGCCACGCATTGATAATATCCGCGTAATTTTCCGATTGTTCCGTCCCAGCGATCGCATAGATCGCATTGATTGCAATCGAACTCGAAATTATCGCTAGAATAAACACCACCGCAGCTGCTGCCAATCCGGAAAACACAAAAGCGGATAGAAACACTTGTATCTTATCAAACAAGGTCACACGGGCCGCTGTCTTCAGTTCTTGGCTAATAAAGCGCCATGCACGAGTGAACACCAAAATTCCGATAATCGAAAAGATGCCGATCGCAATAAATTCCCAAGTTATCTCCATTTTAATCACCTTTACCTCTAGATTTGTAGTGATACTCTTTTGGCCGCTTGATCCTTTATTACTTTTCTTTATTTGAAAAAAATAAATACGCAAAAATCCCTAATAGTTAAAAAATTTTAAACATGCAAAAAAAAAAAAAAGACCGAAAAAAAGTTACCGTGAACTGAGTTTTCCACGTTATGTTTAGCACGTGAATATTCTTTGGGAATGTCCATTTCCCTTCTTCTATATCGAGATGTGACGCAATCGTTTTAACATATCCACAATCGTGGTTGACATACCCAATCCTTCTTCTCCTTCGGCTTCTCCGTTAATTGGATTATGATATTCATAGATTCCATGCATCTTATACATTTCGATCCATCGATCAAGGATGTTGTTTGCAAGTTCTGTGTATCCATGTTTGAGTAAACCCTCCATAACCAACCATGTGGTGGATGGCCAAGTTGGGCCGCGCCACAACAACCGGTTTTGGTGAGGATTGAATGTTTCTTCTCTCTTTGCGGTGGAAGGTATCGGATACGGCAACCAGAATCGTTCGGGATCTTTAATTTTTTCAATAATTTTTTCTTGTAATTCCTTTGGAATCGAGTCCAACAATAAAGGAAAAAGGGATTGTATTGTTTCTATCGCTGATTTCTTTTCGGTTCCCTCTTGATGGAAATATGTCACGAACATATTATCTTTAGGACTCCAGCATTTCGTTAGGATCGCTGACTCAAACCTTTGTTGTTGTTTTTTACAATAGGTTGACAAGGCTGCATCAAAATGATTGGCGAGGTCCGCTAAAATACCCCATCCGGAAGCATATACCGCATTGAGCCCTACGTCTTCTACATTAAAAAGCCCGCTTTCCAAGATCTTTTGCTGATCCCATTTAAACTTTCGCTTATACCAATGCAACAATTTTAAAAATCGAGGGTATAATTGCTTATACGTGGGATTTTTAACATAGTGGGCGGGATCATAGACGGGGCTTGCATCGATACCTGATTCCCAAGGGTGGATGATTGAAACCAGTCCATCGTGATCGGGATCTCTTTCGTTGGCCCACCAATCAAAATATTTGATCATTTTCGGAACGAATTCTTTCAATAACTCGACATTTTTTGTGGCTTCCCAAATGGCGCGCAAGCTGAATGCAAGCATCGGCATCTGAGTAAGATCCGTATATCGATCATTCGAGTACCCTATAAAAATGGCGGCGATTTTTTCTAGGAAAACCTTCCCGCCCCAAAAGATCATTTCGGGAATAAATCCGTTCGGTTGCTGGAATTGAAGCATAGTTCTCAAATCCTCAATTGCATATTCCGGATTTCGATGGCTCCACACAATCATGTGCCACCCCGAATCCCAAAGCCATTGATGAGGGCCATATTTTGTATTCGCGGGTTTATAAAAGCGATAGTTCATGCCCCATCGTGTCCCTTCAACGAGGTGAGATTCGAGGTAGGAATAACACGCTTCAATAATTTCTTTCTCCGAAGTATATTTCATAGGTGTGAAAAATCGCTGAAATACAAAAAGATTTTTGCCGAATTTTGTAAATTCGATGAAATCTATTCAATATAGAAGAAATAATTGCATGAAACTGCGAATCAATTTGTCGGCAAACCAAATCGAACCATAACCTTCGGCTTATTTTCCGAAATCTGCCTCATTTCCAATTTGATCTCACCCAAATCCAATTCCCATATCTCTCTATTTCCTAAATAAACGTTAATGGCGCCTTCGATATTCTCGGGAAGTGTGGAAAGGGAAGGTTCATGACCTTGAACATAAATAACTTCATCATCAATACCTTTGAGATGATATATATAATCCGATAGCACTTTAATTTCGTTGTATTTTTCTCCATTCCCAAAAAGATATATATAGCTTTTCGCAATATCATTTGCAAACGGATTCAAATGATTTTTATTTCCGATCCACCCTTTATCTAATCGCAAGCGAGCCTCAATAATCGTGCCGTCATCCAACAGAGTAAAATCAATATCAATAAATTCTTTAAAGCCCCCGGGTTTCATTATCTTGATAACGGTGCCGTTAGGCCCACTTTTAGATTCGATTTCGTGAATGTGGAAAAAACTGAAGAAATCCGTGTCTGCAAGGTCCTTGAAATTCATAATTATTCATGGGCCAATTGCGCATATAAATTTTCTGTTAAATTATTTATGGATGGTAAAATCAGTCCAAAAAAAGTCGATTGATCCGAAATTTATCATACCTTTTTATTATTTTCAGTGAAAATAGATTGCCGGTGGAGATTTAGAAATTGACCTGCACCACATGAAGCGAGCAAGCTAACTTGGTTTCATAACTCGCTTATTTTCAAAAAACTGAATATGTAAATTGGCAAGATCATATGTTTGCTCAAGCGAAAGAAGGCTAAACTCATATTGATGGAAAAGAAAAAAGAAATGTTGGAAGTGATTCACCTTTTCTTATGAAAATACAACCGAATCCTTTCGTAAAAGAAGATGGTCGTAAAATTCACGCAAAACCAAACAATAACCGACTCGATAGGCAAGTTGCTCCAAGGT
>CAZUTM010000161.1:6878-10903 GCA_964623665.1 uncultured archaeon | reverse complement strand
TGTTTCCAAATGATACGGAAAAAAAGGTTTGTAATTATTTATTCAAAATAGTCCGCTTTTTTTCTCATCTTTTGCTTTTTTTCTTGCCAATGAGAACCCCACTTATTTGGGCCCATCGAGGCGCATCCGGCTATGAAACCGATAATACCATGGAAGCCTTCAAACTCGCCATCGAAATGGGCGCGGATGGAATCGAATCGGATGTCCATATTACCAAAGATCGCCACCTCATCTTTTTCCATGATGATCGGATACGATTTGAAGGTAAAATGATCTCGCCTTCTTCTTTAACTCTGGAGCAATTGCGTAGCATTAATTTAAAACTTAATAGGAAAATTCCGACCGTAGAAGAAGTTTTCATCTATTTCAAACAAAAAACCACGGTTCAAGGTGAACCGATTCGTTATAGCCTAGATTTGAAAACCCTCGAAATGGGTCTCCCCCTTGTAGAATTGGCCGAAAAAACCGGTATTGCAGCTCATGTTGAAATTACCCCTAATGATAATTATCCATCATTTTGGAATTATGTTGAACGCTATCGCCGTTTAAGCCCAAATATTCAAATCGTGGATTCAGCCCATTTCGAAATGGAAAGATTGAAAAAATGGTTCGGAAAGATGTATTATCAAAATTGGCATAAATTCCATACATTCAGATTGAAAGGAGTCAATTTAAAGGCCGATCGCGCTACGGACATCGCAATACAACAGATTCGAGACAACCATTTAAAGGTATATGTCTGGGACTGCCATACTCCGGAAAAGGTAGAGGTTTTTTGTCGGAAACGGGTCGATGGTCTCTATTCGGATTATCCGGATGTCGCAGCTAAAATTCGGAATTCCCTCTTTCAACTTTAAATTTTCAAAGCATGCAATTTATATTTGAAATAATATTTTTTTTTACTGATTTTCAATGATCGATCTTATTCCGTTAATTCTTCTTACGACAATTTTTATTCTCATGCTTATTTTCATCGCAAAAGATGTCATGGAAAGAACCGCGCTAGCCGTCTTCCTTGCTGCACTAAGTTACCTTATTCTGTTAATATTTACCGAAGCCCCTTTAACCATCGTATTTGACTTCATGGTCGGTTCGGAAGATGATGGCTTTGGCAATCTTCGTACGATCATGCTGATATTCGGGTTCTCGGTGTTATCTTTCTTATCCCAAAAAAGCGGGTTGTTTCAATTCATTGCCTTTAAAATCATACAGATGACCAAAGGGAATTCGAAGAAAATTATGATATATAATTCATTGCTTTCCTTTGCAATCGTTTCGGTTCTATCAGACTATGTGACTGCTATCATTATGATTCCTTTGACCATCACCATTTGCAGAACGCTTAAATTGAAACCTGTTCCTTTCATCATTCTTCAAGCTATGTATTTCAAGCTCGGCGCGACCGTATTTCCCATTTCATCCATTCCCGGTATTATGATTTCCAATGCGGTGGGTATTAATTTCTTAGAATATTTTCTGTTTGCCGGATTCATATCTCTTTTTATCGCAGTTTCAACCCTTACTATCCTGATGTTGATTTATCAGAAAAAGCAAGGAGGTATCCAAGAATCGATGAGCGCGGGAATCGCCATGTTTTTGGAGTATGATCCTTGGACATTCGTGAAAGATAAGGTATTCATGCAAAAAATCGCAATTGTCTTCACAGGGGTTATCATTTCGTTCTTGGTTATCGATAGTTCTATTGCGTCTCCCGATATGATTGCAGTAGCGGGTGCGGCAATCGGGTTGTTGATTAACAAAAATAAAATCGATACCCTCTTCAAAGAAATTGACCTAAGTCTTCTGGTGTACTTGGTCGGAGTCTTTGTGATCACCGGATCGATGCAATATGTGGGAATCATTGAGGTGCTCGGCGCGATCGTTAAAATGGTCAACATCTCAAATTTCGCGTTATTGATGATCGTGCTTCTCTGGTTAGGGGCCATTTTCAGTGCATTTGTGGATAACATTCCGATCACCCAATTGCTGATTCCGATAATTCAGCTTTTCGTTCAAGATAATCCCGCTTTGTTAAAGCGATCTGCAATGGGTATGGGCGTTGGAATCACATGGGGAGATAATTTAACTCCGTTCGGAGATACCATTTTGGTCTTGAACATTGCTAAAACGCATGGAGTCGATATTGACACCGCAGAACTCTTTAGAATTAACTCTCCCATAACCTTCTTTCAGCTTCTTGCCATTTCGGTGTTATTCATTTTGATTTTTGATATACTGCAAGGTTTGATTGTGATCGCTGTAATCGCAGTTATCATTGTTCTAATCGCAAGTTTGCTCAAGGCGAACAAGCGGAAAAAGAAAACAAACAAAGAATCACAAGCATAATCAAAATTAAAACTTGAACGGTGGTCTGATGGTGGTTATATACGATTGCATAAGAATTTGCGCAGATGGTTTTAAAATTAACTTTATATTTCATTTTAAAAACTCACGAAAAATAAATCCTTTCGTTTTTTCACCCAAACCTTTATTTTCTGAATCTTCTTATTGACTCTTGAATGATAAATCTTATTGCTCTTGTCCTTTTAGCCATTGTCTTTATTATTATGCTGGTTTTAATAGCAAAAAATGTGATAGATCGCACCGCTGTAGCCATAATTTTGGCGGTACTCTCATTTGCAATTCTTCTTTTTTTTACCGACGCACCTAACACAATTATATTAAATTTCATTATAGGTACAGCTGAAGATGGCTATTCAAATTTTCGCACAATCATGCTGCTCTTGGGGTTTTCAATTTTATCATTTTTGGCCCAAAAAAGCGGGTTGTTTCAATTCATCGCGTTTAAACTGATTCAAATGACGAAAGGGGAAGCCAAAAAAATAATGGTTTATAACTCGCTTTTGACGTTTTTCATCGTTTCCATCCTTTCCGATTATGTTACTGCATTTATCATTTTGCCATTGACAATCACCATTTGCAGAACGTTGAGATTGAATCCGGTTCCTTTTATCATTTTACAAGCAATGTATTTCAAAATCGGTGCTACGGTGCTCCCGATCTCCTCCATCCCGAGCATCATTATTGCAAACTCCATCGGAATCACATTTATCGAATATCTCCTATTTTCCGGGTTAATTTCCTTGTTTATCGCAGTATCAACGGTGCTTATTCTGGTAGTCATCTACCAAAAACGCAAAGGGGGAATCCAAGAACCGCTGCCCCAAGGAATTACCATGTTTTTGGAATACGACCCGTGGACCTTCGTGAAAGATCGAAAATTTATGATCAAAATCCTGGTTGTTTTCATTGGCGTAATCCTTTCTTTTATATTTTTGACTTCCGAAACGATCACTCCGGATATGATCTCAATTA
Source organism: uncultured archaeon (assembly GCA_964623665.1). Lineage (GTDB taxonomy): Archaea > Asgardarchaeota > Lokiarchaeia > Sigyniarchaeales > Promethearchaeaceae > CAZUTM01. The sequence continues at coordinate 7,567 of CAZUTM010000161.1, read as the reverse complement.
CGGGTGCCGCAATCGCTCTTCTTATCAATCGGGAGAAAATCGAATCGCTCATGAAAGAAATTGATCTAAGTCTGTTAATGTACTTGGTGGGGGTATTCGTGGTAACTGGAGGGATGCAATATGTCGGGCTCATTGAAGTATTGGGGAATGCAATTCAAGCCATAGATCTTCCTCATCCGGCCTTGTTACTTATCGTATTTTTGTGGCTCGGCGCCTTTTTAAGCGCGTTTGTAGATAACATTCCCATTACCCAATTGCTGATTCCAATCTTGGCAATCTTCATGCGCGAAAATCCCGAGCTTCTCAAGAGATCCGCAATGGGTTTGGGCATAGGAATCATTTGGGGCGACAACCTAACGCCGTTCGGCGACACCATTTTGGTGTTAAATATTACAAAGAACTACGGGGTTGAAATCGAACCAAAAGACATCTTCAAAGCCACCATGCCGGTCACGATTGTACAATTATCGGTTCTCTCGGTGCTCTTCATAATCATCTTCGAACCCTTGTATTCATTCCTTGTATTAGGTGTGGTAATTCTTTTTGCGTTTGCAATTGTCGGAATTCGAAAACTGCTTGACAAAAAGAGAATCCCCAAAATCCAAGATGATGAGACAAAAAAAATCGAATAGAGTGCTGATAACCGACATCGGATATACGATTTATAATCAATATACCAAACGGCTTAA
>CAZUTM010000161.1:0-6778 GCA_964623665.1 uncultured archaeon | reverse complement strand
CCAACACCAACACCAACACCAACACCAACACCAACACCAACACCAACACCAACACCAACACAAAAATTTTAAATAAACAAAAAAAAAGGGTAAAAAAACGGCAAGCTAGGCAGAACACGCAAAAAATTCTGCGGGAAACCGCAATTCTCGTAATTTTTTTTATGATTAACATATAACGCATATTTCTATGTTTTTCTTTTCTTTCCTCTATAAAATTTTACAGTTTGCACGACGATCATTACGCCAATAGCTGTGCCGATTCCAAAAATAATATAGAAAGATACCTTTCTCTGCGTTTGTGTATATTGTTGAATCAAATGAATCAATTGATCGAGGCGCACAACTTCGACATTGTCCATCTCGTTCGTAGCGTTTACCAATTTGGCCCATTCTGCGTACGGAGTTTCCCAGCAAAGTAGATGGTAAACAATAAAACGGGGCGTTCCTGCGACAAATGCACGCTCTTTTTGAATATCTTCCAAATCATCAACCACATCACCGGCCAAACTTCTCATTTTCGTAAGTACGGTATCTCGATAAAGCCATGGATTTCCTTTGTAATTTCCGCCGTAGCCATCGATGACAGCGTTAACTGAATGGTTTGGAACCAACAATCGGCTTCTTTCAACGAATTTTTCCATCCTCGTGCTCCACGTACGCATTTCCCGCATGTCGGTGTGTTCCATTAATTGGATGGTGGTGCGATGATAAACATCATAATATTCACCGGTCATGTAATTTCCTTTCACATATCCTTTTCCTCCAACTCCTGTCGTGAAGTAATCGTGAATTGTGGCAGTCTTATAGAAATGATACATAATATAGGGAGCGACCCAACTCAACGTGGGAGTAAGTTCAAATGCAATAGGAACAGGATGCGTTTTTCGGGCTACAGAATTCCAAAATTGCTCAAACATAAAGTTCGCTACGTATTGGATATTATCGCCATCAGAATAAATCCCGGCAATGTACAACTTATTCTCCAATTTCGGCATTTCTATAGTTCGATTCTGTTTAAACTCAAATGGTTCGGGAAGCGGCAGTTTCTGGAAAAATTCGAGATTTTTTATCCAATCGGATGGCACCAAGTACTTTCCTTTGGAAGACAAGAGCGCCACAACGGGATGCTCATTTGCACCATGTGGAAACATATACCCATAGACAATCATATCTTGAGGCGTGCGATCCAAAATATAATTCAATGTATCTGTCTTTTTCTTATCATCGCGTGTCACGTTCTCAATATCTATCATTACGGGTTGCCAGAACGTAAATATAGAGTTAGAACAAAGATGGGAACGAAGATGCATATTATTCCCCGCATTGAATAATGCCAAAGCGGTCTGATTTAATTGAGAGAACCAACGATCAAAAGCCCATCTATAAATATCCGCGGGATGGCTGTCCTCGGTAAAGTTATTAAGCGCATATTCCTGTGTTAGGTTCATTTTTATGGGCAAATCAGCAAATCCAGTAATATTGAGGAGAGAAGGATACAAATTTCGATGCACAAGAGTCGAATTATATAGTCCGCATAATGGTGTGGCGATGTTAACGCTTTCCGGCAAATCGTCAAAGATTATAATACCATCGGTCTTGTTATATAATTCTTTTACTAAACTCGTAAAATTAGTGATTTGGGAAAGATTCTGATAGTGATAGAATGAAGCATCCATCGTCTCGAGCCATCTCATGCTTCCATCATCATAAATAAAATAATAATTTGATCCATTCTTGTTCAATACGCCTAACAAACTTGCAACGAAATATTGTTCGTAATGGTTAAAAGTATTTTTGCGAATATCGATAATCTTGAAATCATGAGAAGTTGGCGCCGCTGACGAAATGATATTTGTCGAATCGTGATTTTTGAATTCTTTATCATGTTTTTCTTCCGCCAATTGGTGATTGATCGAAAGTACCGGAAGAGAACATGAAGTTATCAATGAAAAGCAGACTATCGTGAGAAATAGCGTTGAATAAAGCCGAGTGAGTGAATTTCTTAGTGAAAAACCGACCATGAAAACAAAAATTTTTGATAATTTAAAAATCGCATGAAGAAAATATCCACATTCGATCCCGAAATTGATGATGATTTCAAGGCCTTGTACCCCAACATCAAATTTTTCTCGAATACGGTCGATCGGATCGACTCGATCTCATCAAATGTAAATTTGAAAACCGTACGAACAATCATTTTTTTATGGAAACAAGATTCAGAAGCCAGTATAGCGGTCTAGCTTACGCAGAAAATTCGGACTCATTATCCTCAGCTCAAGGTGTTTGTCCGGATGTTCGATTCGGAGCTTTCGTCGATTCTCAGCAGAATTGGTGCAGTTCCCTTCTCTTCCAACGAATTTGCGTTCCAAAAATTGCAGAAAATAGTGGAAAAACAATCCATCTTCAGTATTCCGTAGATTCAGACCCATAACTTTTTTATTTTTCCTATTTTTATGGCGAGCGTAAATGAGCGATGAGTTATGGAATAAAATCGGCTTCCACCGGCCTCTGGCGGGATTTTGGCACAATCTGGTGTACCAAATTTGGGCGATTCTTGCACCCGCGGTGTTATTTCTCTCAATTTTCAAGTATTTGTATCCATACCCCGAAATGCGTGGTTATTCCAATACCTTTTCGGGTATATTCGTGCTTATTTTTACCATTTTCGATTTAGGAACTACCGCAACCGTTGAAAGATATATTGCTGACGAGAATATCAAGAATCCGGCTAAAATGGTGCAATATATTCAGTATTTCATTTGGTACCAAGCATTCACAGGACTCATCCAAATTACCATTATTTCAATTTGGGCGCTTAAATATATTACTTCTCCAAATTTGCTTTATGGTGTTTGGATTATGCTTGCGTATATTATTAAACAATATCCGGGGTTTCCGGGTGTATTCAAAGCAGTATTGTCTTCGCTCCAGCAATTCAATAAATCTAACATAATTGAATTTGTTCAGAATCAAGGATTACAAGTAATCACAGAGACCGGCTGCGTGCTCTTAGGAATTTGGTACGGCTCGAATAATCCGAAGTTCGGAATTATAATGGGAGTCGCGATCGGGATGACCCTAGGGCTATATCTGGATGATTTCATAGCGACATTTATTGCAGCCTATTACGTCGCAAAGCAACTTAGACCCTTTGGAATATCTTTTAAAAGGCTTTTTTATATCGAATTCGATTTCGATTTGGTTAAAGAATGTATTTCGTTTGGTGTCAAAATGGGTATTCCGGGGCTTCTCGGTTCTGCTGTAAGCGTTTTCGGATTGATGTTGTGTTTAGAATATATTCCTCAATATATAACATTGGCGGCATTGGCAAGCTTGGCATCTCAATTCAATTCGGCCGCGGAGAAATTAGCAAAACAAGATTTCACACCGATCTTCACGGAAGCTTATCAAAACGGCAAGATTAAATTATGTCAGTATTATAATGCACATTGTCTTCGCTTTTTTTCAATAAACAGCGGATTTGCAATAACAATTATGCTGATTATTAGTTCGATGTTCCCATATTTTATTGTGGGCTTTGATCTGCCGGAATATGCTATGATCACACCCTTTCTAATCCCTACACTTATCAGTCGGGCGTTTAGGCCCTATAAAGGGTATCCGGGCAATATTCTGGTAGGCGCGCATCGACCGAACCAAATTTTTCTAATTAATTCATCGATGAACCTTCTTCAAATAACACTATTGTATTTGTGGATTGTTGTTTTGAAAATTCAAATGCTCGGATCTCTTTGGATCGTGTTCATTATTTCTCTGAGCGATTTTCCCGTTGATTTTCTCAATTTTATCATTTCTATGACGTATATTCATAAGAGAGTCTTTAAACTCAAGATAATGACTTGGCAGACCATTGCTGTGCCTTTATTTTCGATAGCATCCCTTTATGTGGTTTTTCTAGTAATTCGCATCTTGTTTTTAGATACAATTTTGCAATGGAACATCATCATCGGCATTATAGTGGGCTTTTTGATAATCGCGATTCTATTGTTTTTGTTTTATTTTCCATTATCAGTGCTTTTAGGCGGGTGGGATGAAAATTCTCTGCGGGATCTAAAAAACGCGGTGAAAATGTCAGGTTTGAGCAAGATGATCGTTCAACCCATGACTTTTTTAGTGTTTAAAGTAGCAAAAATTTCTAAATTACATAATCGCTTTAAATTTGATGAGAAAGAGGCCTTGCAAGAGATACAAGAATTGATCAAAATCCGGGATTCGCATCTGGTAATAGAAAAAAGGGAATGAATGCGTTTTTATCAATAAATTACTCCTAAAAGATTGAAAATTCGTTTTTTTAAGGATTTATGTTTTTATTCATCAAATCATCAATGATTTTGGCATCTTCAACACAATATTTGAATTTACCGAATCCAACGGCAAGAAAATCATTCTTCTTAATCTTCGAGAGATTCCAAGGTAGTGCTTCCTTATGGGGAATTCTGCCCGCGGCCATTGGCTTGATATTGATAATCTGCAATTTTGTAGATTGTATTTTAGAAATCAAGGTCTCCGGTGCGGTGTCCGATTCGAAGCCGAGTTTGTTTAAGGGCTGGACAATTACTTTGGCATCATATTTCTGTATTTCAACCGCTTCGATTGATTCAATGAAATGGGTAGATAATCCCGGAATCATTCCCAAATCACGGATAAGCGCAGATAATTCCGGATACGGTGGAAAGTCCGGAACGTTTCCTCCGATTACTAAATTCGTTTTATCGATGGCGTGGTCGGTATAATCCCGATGCGGAATGCAGACTGCCACACCATGGTCAGCGCACCACTTGATTTGGGCCTTTACATCTGGCGGAATATCCTTGGCCGTTTGTCTGCGGGAGGGCGAGCAGATCCAATAAAACCGCTGTCCGGTTTCTTTTTCCGTGATCTTAATTGCTTCATAAATTTTATCTCGAGGAGAAGAGATGCACGCATTGACGCCGTGATTTTGAAGCAAATAGATGAAGAATTTGGACACAATCTTCGCATTTCTAAACCTCACTACATGGGCAAAATTATCCAACGGATTCCAGCGATGGGTTATGCCGACAAACTGGTTAGTTCCGCAAATCATTCTCGAAAGTTGAAGATTCTCAAGCGAAATTTTTGGAATCATTATCTCAGAGTGTGAAATTGAAAGCATATATAGTTTTGCAGATCTCTGATGCCAAAGATAAAAAAAACTATATATAGTTCAAAAAATCAGAGTAAGCATGGATAATCTTACGAATAGGAATACCGGCAAAGAGATTACGCCAATCGGGACACGGAATGTTTGGGGTATTCTATTATTAGGGACCGCCGGGCAAATTGCATGGGCGGTTGAAAACGGCTGGTTTAATACCTTTGTGTACGATCGAATCACCACGGATCCAAATCCGATTGCATGGATGGTCGCAGTCAGTGCAATTGTAGCGACCGTGACGTCTTTAATTATGGGTATTGCCAGCGATCGCACGGTAAATAAACACGGTAAGCGAAAGCCCTATATAGTATTGGGCTACATCTTTTGGGGTATTATCACAGCAATTTATCCGATGGTAGAGTGGATACAAATTACCGGAATCGCCATCGTGATGGTGATTATCTTGGATGCGGTTATGACGTTCTTTGGCTCAACGGCAAATGATGCGGCTTTCAATGCATGGCTTGCGGATATCAGCGAATCGAGTAATCGAAACCGCATCGATGCGCTTAATCGTTTAACTTCTTTTGTGGCGCAAATTCTGGCACTTATAGCTGCGGGTTTGATAATTGATAACTTCGGCTATTTTGTGTTTTTCTATATCTTGGGCGGGCTTGTAACGCTCACGGGTGTTATTTCGGCATTCCTTTTGGAATCGAAACGATCGGAGGTGGAAGAACCCAAATTAAAGACCCCTTTTTGGAGTGAATTTAAATCGTTGGTAGACATTCGGGTCTTCAAAAACAATCGAAATCTTTTCCTTCTCTTCATGAATATGGCGCTTTCCGGAATCGCTTCCCAAATTTATTTTCCGTATTTATTTATTTTCGTTGAAAACTATTTGGGCTTCACGAAAACCGAGATTGCGCTTCGCTTGGGCGGTTTGATGATTTTCACCATCATAATGATGATCGTTATCGGGCTGATCTCTCACAAGTTCAATCGAAAAACGCAAATCCTTATCGGTTCGGTCATCGGATCTGTATTTATGATTATAATGTCTCAGATCGCCGATGATTTTGTTGAACAGTCCTTGGATACGCTTCCGGTGTTGGTTATTTTCTTTATCGGCTATATCTTTATGCTTGCAGCGCAGATTGCGCATGGCGGGTGGCTTTTGGATCGCTATCCCGGGGGCGAAGAGGGAAAATTTCAAGGTGTGAGAATGATTTTCATGGTAGCTTTGCCGATGGTGGTTGGGCCGCCTATCGGGTCTTTTATCATTCAAACTTTCGGGATCCCGGTTGAAGGGGGATTCATTCCAACACCGGAGATCTTTTTGTTTGGTGGAATCTTCTCGCTTTTTGCCCTAATACCAATTTTAATGATAAATAAGAATGATGGAATCGTTCAGATTCACAAGAGTCTCCAATAACCGATGATACGGTAATTAATAAGGATCAGGGATTTTTTGGGCTTTTTTACGTGTTTTCTACGATTTATCCTTTTTTTTGGGCTTTTTTACGTATTTTCTACGATTTATCCTTTTTTTTGGGCATTTTTACGTGTTTTCTACGATTTATCCTTTTTTTTGGGCTTTTTTACGTGTTTTCTACGATTTATCCTTTTTTTGGGCTTTTT
>CAZUTM010000160.1:0-10958 GCA_964623665.1 uncultured archaeon | reverse complement strand
AATGGCCACATCAATATTCCCGATGGAAAACATCCCGGAAGAAGAATTCGAATCCCGGAAGATTGTTGCGTTCTACCACGCGGTGGATCTTATGAAACAAGAAGGCTACATTCTCAATAAAGACCTGACCGCCGTCCACGAGGATGCCGACAAACCCTATTTCAAAGCCAAATTCTGCAAAAACGGATGGGAACTTCGTCGGATCACGAATATCGAAGGGTGGATGGTCATCATTCGCTACCAGCGCTATCGCACCAGGCAACAAAACAAAGTTCGGGGCGTTGAGAAACCGGCAGAGTTCGAGGTTCTTGAGCCCAGAAAACAGCATTATTCAAAAGCAACCAAAGAAGCCGTAAAAGAACTCTACAAAATGGGCAACACCGTGACTCAAATCATTCGCGCGTATGAAATTCAGCGCGGGATTGTGTTGAAGCCGGGCACCGTTCGGAATTGGGTCAGCGAGGTTGCGAGGAAAACCCGGGAGATTGAAGTGGATATCTTCGAGTTGGAGAAGACGATGCAGAAAAAGATTGAAAAACAAAATCGGGAAAATCATTCGGATATATAGAACGTAGAGATCCAATACCGGCTGAGATGTTGGACGCAGAGATCCAATACCGGCTGAGATGTTGGACGCAGAGATCCAATACCGGCTGAGATGTTGGCAATTCGGTGCCATGATTGTGAATTCAGAAATCTTCGTTTTATCAGCGGGATTGGCATATTTGGCTTTCCGGTCGCTTTATCAAAGAAAAATGGAACAGAAAAAGCAGTGTGTATTAGTGAAAATGAAAAGAAAAAGATAGTTTTGAAAAATGGACCCTGCGAGATTCGAACTCGCGACCTATCGCAGTTTGGGTTCGGGTCATCTCATCATGGTGAGAAGGCCTTTTCATGCCAAGCGATCGATATACCACTAATCCAAGGGCCCAAAATTCTAATTAAAAAAGCCCTCGCTTGTTTTAAAAAATTTCGGTTTCTTCAACGGCAATTTTCGTGTATCGGAGTTGCGAAAAGAAAAGCGTTCTTGCAAACCGAATCATTAGTTCGGGTAGATTCGGACTGCCCAATTTAAGAGTTCTGCTGAGATATGTTTTTGGAGATAGAATTAACAGATTTTGGAAACTTTGTTTATTGTATGCATGCGTAAATTAATCTGAGGTTATGTATATAAAATTACATAACCATATCAATATTGGAGCTTTCTATTATTTCCTTCTGCAGATTGATACGTTTTTTGTTCATGCCGTGAAATGCACCCGAAAGATAAATGCTATCGGAGGCGCTTATTGCGATGTGGGGGTGGTTGAAATCGTCGACGCCATGAATAAGAGCGTCTTGAATGAAAACGTTGGAGGCGTTTCTTATGAACAATATTGATGAGGGAAATCCACCGAACATCTCTGGATCCGGGTATTTTGCATCGATTGCTTGGGTGCTTGCTGCGGTTTCAATTGCTTGCAATGATGTTTTTTCAAATTCATGGAGTTCATGCAGTCTGAAATTCATGAAGATGTTTGTAATCCGAACGTTTTCAATGTGCTTTTCCTTCAATCCGGAGATGATTATTGGCCAAATCAAGGATTCACCCATGATATTCGAGATATTGATATAGGTAATTGATCCGGGTGTAGATTGGCCGATTTTGGCCGCCCGTAGTCGATTCCCCAATTGAATAAAGAGTAAGCATTTATGAGCGCGTGAAATACAATTATTGATCGTGAGTCCTTGAATAGTTGAGCCATCGGTAGATTCAATTGCAATAGCAGATTGGGCTTGTCTTTGGAATCCTCGCGGGGGGAATGTGCAATTGTTTATTGTTATGTCTTGAAAATCTCCATGGGTTTCTGTTCCGATTTTAAAGCAATTGCATGAAGATGACACCGAGCAGTTCATAATCATGATATTACGACTCATCAACTTTTTGCCCGTTGCCATCGAAGATTTCAAGCATATTCCATCATCCCATGAATCTACGATACAATTGGTGATTTGAACCATGCGGCATCCGTCGAGATCGATTCCGTCGCAAAGCGCATTGAAGATTTTCAAATCCGAAACTGCCACATATTCACAATCAATAAGCGAGATGCTGTAATTGGGTGCCCTTTCAATTGTGAAATCTTTTAATGTGATGTTTATGCTTGATTTAAGAGCAATCGGTTTCGGGCCGCCTCTTGGATAATATTCATTAATAATCTTTGCCGGTCCTTGGATCGAGAGATTTTCAATCTCTTCGCCGTAGAAAAGCGCAAAGCGGAAGGTGCTTGTTTCGCGGTCTGCAAAGGTGTCGTATGGTTGCAGTTCGCCTTCTAGAAAATCATCTTCGTTTTTCGAATAATAAATTTCTACGCCCGGTTCGAAGAGGATTTGAATATTGCTTTCCAATACCACCGTGCCCAAGCGATAGGGCCCCGCACCGAACTTCAGGATCCCGCCGGTTGATTTAAGATCTTGAATTGCCGAATTCACCCGTTTCGTATCATCCGAGTTGCCCTCGGGTTTCAAACAGAGTTCCATAGCTCCATAGCCCTCTTTCAACAAATAATTGTTTCTTTTCGGACTTAAAAGCATCTTATGGCTATTTCGAATTTATATATACAAATGCGGAATGGAGGGTATGAGTCTGAAACAAGTCAACGAGTCCGAATCGATTCGGAACGAGATCGGGAAGCGTGTTCGAGATGATGAATATCTGAATTATTCTTCTCCTTCAGATCAGCTTGTACAAGCGTTGCTCGAGAATCCTACCGATGTTGCATATAATCTTTCGGCCTATTACCCAAAAATCATTTTCCGTGCGCTGGATTCGCTTATAAGATTAGCAGAATCTGAGAGTTCCTTGCAGAAAAAGGCGATTGAGATATTATTGCGGATTAGTATCAATTCCGATATTGATGCGCGTTTTCGTGAGAAAGCAAGATCGGCAATTCGGAAATCTTAAAGCGAGGGATAATGATCTCTATAATAGATTCGACCAATCTTTAAATCGAAAGGAGAAAAATGAGAGGATTGGAGGAAGGTCTCTGTGGTACTAACGGTCATCGGTATTCGTAAATTCCTTTTTTTGATTTGAATCCAAATTGCCCCTTTTTGATTTTATCTTCGAGATAAGGATTCGGTTTGTAGTATTCTTGTTTAACCCGGAGATATCCATCCAAAAGGGCGTGATATATAGTATCTAAGCCCACAAAATCAGCAAGTCGTGCGGCGCCTAAGGGCCACTTCAGTCCGGCGGTGCATGCGGTATCGATATCTTCCGGCGTACACGCTCCGGATTCCAGCAGTTCAAAGACTTCGCGGAATACGCCGGCGAGAATTCGATTTGCGATTAATGCAGGAGTTGGTTTCAAGAGCACCACCGGTTCGTAAGCGATCTTTCGTATAAAAGATTTTAGTCGTTTAACCACCGCTTGATTCAAGGAAAAGATTTCAACCAGTTTCAAAGTGAACACGGGGTTAAAGAAATGAAGATTTGCGCATTGCTGTTTGAATGACTCAGAAAATCGCGGATCCTCTAGAATGTATGTGATTTCAAAGCTCGAAGAGTTCGAAGCAAATATATTTTTGCTCGAAGAGGCGTTTTGGAATTGTTCAAATACAGATCTTTTGAGATCGATGTTTTCCGGGATACATTCAACAACAAGGTCTTTACCTTGAATTGCAATCGAGAGATCGGTTTCAAATGTTATAGATTCTTGGATTGCAGTAGCTTTCACGTGATCTATTTTGCCTTTTTCGACCCTTCTTTGCAAGTTTTGTCGAATTTGTTCGCGAATATGAGAAAAACGTTTGGGATCGATATCGTATATTGTCATCGCTTTGCGTTTTTGTGCTAACATCAATGCAATTTGCCAGCCCATAACGCCACCTCCAACGATCAGCACCGATTGGATTGATTTTATTTCTTCCATAAAACCCTTTATGTGAAATGAAATTTAAGGATTTCCTACAAAAAAAAACAGAACAAAAGAGCAAAAAACAGAAGAGGATTTGCTTCATAAATTAAATATCGAGAATATATTTTACGGAATCAAGCAATTCGATTATTTTTATGATTTACCCATGAAATAAAATTCCCGGAATCAAGCAATTCGATTATTCTTATGATTTACCCATGAAATAAAATTCCCGGAATCAAGCAATTCGATTATTCTTATGATTTACCCATGAAATAAAATTCCCGGAATCAAACAATCCGATTATTCTTATGATTTACCCATGAAACAAAATTCCCGGAATCAAACAATCCGATTATTCCAATGACTTCACCATGAAATAAAAACCATCAATATCGAGATTCCGCTTGGTTATTTTAGATTTTCTTAGATGCGTTTCCACGAAGCCCAACTTTTCATACAGTGCTTTGGCTCTTTCGTTTTTCGAAGAGACATATAGCGTCAGCCGTTTTCTGCCTTTCGCACGTGCGATTTCTTCTATCTTTTGAATAAGCGCGGATCCCACGCCTTTACTGCGAAATTCATGAGCGACCCCGATTGCGTCGATATATAATTCGTCTTTTTCCACCTTTTTGGTTCCAAACATATAAAGAACAACCCCGGTTCTGAAGCCTTTGAAGAAACCTAATGTTTTAATCAAATATTTCAGAGCGGGCCACTCGTGTTCTTTCGGGTTGTCCGCATCCAAGGTTCGAATAACGCCCAACAATCTCGGTTTGTCGTCCGACCTCGGATCAACATACTCTGCAATGAACTGGCCGTAAATTGGATTATCCGGATAGGCCAAAATTTGAAGCATTTTTGTAATTTCGCACCATTTATCTTTCGGTATTCCTTTGTAAAAGAAAGGAAATTTATCGGAAAAGGCCTCCGAAAGAAGCAGAATAAACATATCAAGGTCCTTAATGCTTGCCGGTCGGATTTTAATATTTTGCGACTCCATGAAATTCCGAAAAATCAAATCTCTCCGGAAATAAAAAGGTTATCGAGCCCATGGCGGAAAAATATAAAAGGGAATGGAAATAACCTCATACTCGTGATTTAAATGAAACTCGAACGAGTTGCACATGCTTGCTTTCGACTAACACTATCAAACGGAAAGGTGGTGTATTTCGATCCGTACAAAATACCCAAAGGGGCACCGCAAGCGGATTACATCTTCGCATCCCATGAGCATTACGATCATTTTGATGATCCTTCCATAAAGACGGTGCTGAAGAAATCGACGGTGCTCGTGGTTCCGAAAACATGCGCGAAAGCGATTGCAGCGTATAATGCAAAGGGTATATCACCTGGAGATAAGCTGAAATTCGAGGATTTAGAATTAGAAGCCATTCCCGCATATAACCTCAACAAGAAATTCCACCCGAAAGCAAATCAATGGGTCGGCTATATTTTAACCGCAGAAGGAAAGAAGATCTTGCATTCGGGAGATACCGATTGCATCCCGGAGTATTCGAAATATCAAGGTGTCGATGTTGCGATGCTTCCCGTAGGCGGTACCTACACGATGGATTTCGATGAGGGAATTCAAGCGGCTTCGAAGTTGAAACCGAAAATTCTTATCCCGATGCACGAATGGGATAATGATTTAGAACAATTCAAAGCCAAAATCAAAAATCAGTTGCCGGATATTCGCGTTGAAATCGTCGGATCATCAAGTTTGACTCTATAATCGTTTCTTTTTTTTCATTTACCCGACTTTCTCACACCTAGATGAAATTTTATAATATATGGAATTTCATAAGAAATTACACTTGCTGTTTATAAATAAAATGCGTAAATTTCAATGAAATTATAAAAACATAAAAAAAATGACACGGGAAAAGGGCATTCCCAAAGAATATCCATGGTCTCTAAAGAATGAGGATAATCCCATTCATGGAAACTTTTTTTCGGACTTTTTTTTATGTATAGTGAAGAGATTTATATTTGACTTTCGTGCTATATTCATTATGCAAAAGAAACATTTTGCAATGTCAACCCTAGTATTACTCACTCTATTGATGATACAATGCTCACCAATTTTTGTATCTGCAACTAATACATGGGGCGTTAAAGCGAACGATTTATTCGTTTGGGAACTTAAAACGGTTAATACAACCTTAGTTTTAGAAGCGAAAGTGACCGCAGTAGCCGAAAATCTTACCCTTTCAACGAGAATCATGGATGCGAAAGTGGGTAATGTTGTACAAAGCGCGGAGTGGGATTCGATTGCAAAAAATTACTTTTACTCGATGGAACAAATTGCGATTCTCAATTCAACGGCCCAAGCATTTGAAAACATGACAAAAACGTATGCCGGAAAAGAAGTCAATGTAAGCAAGGTAACAATCAATTCGGATAATATCATTTACATCGATAGGGTAAGCGGGGTGTTATGCGAGGCCAAAATAAATGTTGGTGATACCAAGTATGATTTATTGATTGTTTCATGGGCCAACAAGACCGTTGAAGATTTCAAACAGCCTTCAAATCCAAGTGATTTGCTTTCCCAAATCGATGGATATTCCGTTCCGACGATTCTTTTAGTCTCTTTGATTCCAATTTTCGTGATTTTCAAGGCTAAACAAAAAAAGAAGGCATGAATGGAAGTTTTTGTATTCTACCATAAATTTTTTCCTTTTTCTTTTTATGTCGAGTAATTTCTTTCTTTTTGTGATTTCGTGTCTTCTATTATTATTGAGTGATGGTTGAGCGTTGGTTTTTGTTCCTTCTTCGGGGGTTCTTTATTTTATCCTTGTTTTTTTGCGTTCCAAGATTTTTTTAATTGCAGCGGACTTTTTTTTTCAATGAAATTGGGTTCGCTCGACTTGAAAACCAATCTTTTGATGGCTCCGATGATGGACGTGACGTTTCCGCCGGTGCAAGAGTTGTGCAGAAAATACGGGGGTGTTGGGATCGTTGTGACGCCAATGATTTTTGTGAATCAAATTCATCGAGCGCCCAAAACCGTAAAGCCGATATTGGAATTTGTGGAACACCAGCGGCCTATTGGGGTGCAAATTGTGGCTTCGGGTCGTGATATTGAAGCATTGACAAGCACCATCGATATTCTGAATTCCTACAAGTTTGATTTTGTGGATATCAATGCGGGGTGTCCCGCAAGACATACATGCGGTTCGGGCGGAGGCTGCAATTTGATTCGGACCATCGATGATGGACGACTCCAAACCATCGTTGAATTTGCGGTGAAACATTCCGATAAGCCGGTGAGCGTAAAAACCAGATTGGGATGGTCATCGGCCGATAATTGCGTTGAGATTGCAAAAAAAATCGAATCGTGGAACCCCGAATTTTTGACCATTCACGGGCGAATCGGCACTCAAGGATATACCGGCACCGTAGACCATCAATCTATCAAAAAGATAAAAGAGTCATTGCGAATACCCGTTGTGGGCAATGGTGACATTGTTGATATTCCATCCTTTCAAAAAATGAAAGAAACCGGGGTTGATGCGATGATGATCGGCCGGGCTTTGACCCACAACCCAAAAATCTTTTCCATTATTCATGAATTCGAGACCGAGGGTAAGGTTCAAGAGTACAAGCCTTCAATATCTTTGGTACGGGAATATGGGGAGTTTTTGGAGCAATATGTGAATGGAATGCCCATGTATTGGAATAATCCGAGATTCAAAACAGGGCTGTTTAAAACCACCGTGATTGGCTTTATCAAAGGGCTCCCGAATTATAAACGTATGAGGATCAAGATTTCCATGATGAAAACGCATGATGAAATTTTATCTTTTATCAGATCCTCCGAAATCGAAACTCTGGTGGGCTTGGCACCATCGGATGCTGAGAATGAGAACAATGAGAAGCAGATTATTAAAGATTCAGAGGAAGAACTCGAGAAGGTAGGCCTTAGATTGGATGGGTGCAATGAATTTTGATTGAACGCTTTTAGGGTTGTCTGAGCTAAGGCGATTTGTTAATTTTTGGCTCGGAAATTCTTTTTTTTGCGAAATTCGGATAGATCGAATCGAAATACCGGAAAATTCGCTTAGATTTATGGTCCGCAATGGTCAGCGTAGTCTCGATGAGTTCTTTCATGCGCGGGATTTTGTGCATTTTTTCCATAATGGATTTTTTATTCGCGGGTGAGAGAGGTGTGATAATAAAATAAAGGCCTTCGTTGGAAACTGCGGAGAATTGGATTTCCGGAAATTGCTTAATGTATTCTTCCGAGATGGATTCGGCAAAGGTGATCATACTTTCCGCATCATCGAAATCGAATTTAATAAGTAATTCAAGGTATTCTGTGATTTTAAATGTAGCAGGTTCAAGGAGAACGCTGAAACCGTCGATGATTTTTTTCTCTTGAAGCCGATCGATATAATCTTGAACCGTGTTTGCGTTCATTTTCAGTGCTTTTGCAATTTCATTCGGATTTTTTTTTCCGTCTTGCAATAATTGCTTGAGAATGAGCTTTTCAACTCGGTTCAGAACCATACAAATGTTAGGGAGGAATAAGCCTTAATAGTTTATTATCCGAATTGATTTATTACCCACATTAGTGTTAAATTTCAGTGATTTTAGAAGTTCAAATTGTAGTAATTGAGCCTTTACGTTGGTTTGCCATGAATCATATTTAGATTCGCCCATAAATCCGCCAATTGTGCGACAATCGATGTCATGAATTGAGTTCGATTGTATCAAAGATGTTATTTTTGCGATGTTTGTTGCGGGAATTATTCGATGGCAAGGAATTAAAATTGGGAATTTGTTTGATGCCAAAATATTGCCTACTGCGCGATATGCTTTTGATCCAATTTTTTTAGCGATGGAAGAATATGTTTCAATTGCCCCGAACGGGATCTGTGCGACCGTATTTAGCACTTTTTGAGAAAATTTTGTCTTTTTCATGTTCATATTTTCGAATATTTTTAGTTTTTCGATGAAATAATCATGTTTGATCACTGAACCGGAAAAATATTGATCCAGAAAAGTTAGGAGTATTTGCAAAATTTCTTCTTCATCGGCGTTTGATTCTTCGATTTCAGTATTTAGGCATGTAGCCTCGCGGGGAGACACAAATTCGATGGAGCGTAGAAATAAATCAATTTCGTATTTCAGCGAAAAATCAAATCCATTCGGCGTGAAGAATCCCATTTTCATGAGTCCAGAATGAAAAGGTCGAAAGAAATATAAAGCTTGCAATCCGAAAGTTGAGTATGGAAAATCCGCACCCGGAGTATACTTCACCGAGTGATGGTGAAAACTGCTTGGCTAAATGTTGGATTCAAGGAATGAATCAATATCTTGAATACACGGGGTCTTATGAAGTGATTGATTTTCCCATTAAGAATTTAAGCGTAATCCGCAAAATATTAGAAAGGATGCCAATAGTTCAAGATGATTTAGACTGCTATCCGTGTATTGGTCTGGATGGGGTCTTTTGGATTAGGAGATTAAACACCTCGTTGTTTTTTTGCGAAATTTCGAAAAAATATGGCGACATCAATTATATATTGAATGTAATTCAAGAATCCCTACAAACTAATTAAGGCCAGATCAAAAAGTGCTTTTGTTCGATGCCTTCCGTACAAATTCGCGATAAAGGCGGAGTATTTATCGACGCATGATCATGTATAATCTGAAGTTATATATATTCTTGTTTATTCTAAACGAATAGAAAAAAAAGGTGGAAAATGTGGAACGCAAAGATTTTGATGAGGATGATTTTGGATTCGATTTCAAAAATTTCTCGTATTTCGAGATGGCGCAATTGTCGAATGAAGATATAATCAATAAGGTTGCGTGGTATATTGCAGAAATAGCCACCTTTTTTGGTGAAAGGCCTCAAGTCGAGAAAGGGACAGAGAGTTCAAAGAATATTGCAGTGGAAAAGTTGATGCAAGATTTTCTTGCCTTTTTGAAGCGAACAGAGCTTGAGGATTATTCATTCAAAGAGATAGCCGATTTCTGTATTGAAGAAGTGAAAGAAGCGTATGGTGACAAAGAATTTGTGAATGCATTGATTAAATGCGTTGAAATTACTTCACGCGTTCAAGAATTGGAGAAGTTATTCCAAGAAAGCAAAGTTAATAAATAAAAATTTTTTAAATTTATATATGGGCCTACGAGATATTGAGGAGAAAATGCGGATCCGTGAGCTGAAGAAGAAGAAAGGCGTGGAATTGAAGCTCATCGAGTTGGAAAACAAGGCAAAAATTGAAAATATGACCAAGGAGCGGTTGGCGGAGATCGCCCAAAAACATGGAGTCATTATCGCTTTGGACGAGAGTTTGAAATCCGAAATCGAGGAAATTCAAAAGAAATATAACATCCCTAAGTCGAGGATTATCACCAAAGAGATGTGCGAGCAAGATGTATTTGTGAATAATAAGTTAGATCATGAGAAACTCGGCCAATTAATTTATCAACGTGTGATGTTGGACAAGCATGAAACCGGGGGCCTGCTGACTTTGCCCGATGTCTTTCAACGCGTGAACACCGGCTTGTTACAAAATAAGATTGAGTTGAAGGATGTGGCAAAGGCGTTAGAGATTCTGAAAAAGAATAATGCGATTTATAATCTTGAGAAGTTGGGTTCGGGGCTGATTATGGTGTCCTTCTTCCCTGTGGAATATACTTCCGATCAATCTTCGGTGTTAAAGATAGTTCCGGCTAATGGCGTGTTGACGACCGAGGAGGTGTGTAAGACATTGAATTGGTCGAAGGAAAGGGCAGATCGTGCGCTTAATTCTTTAGAGGCTTCCGGGATTGCGCGTTTTACGGAGTCTTTTAGGGAGGGAAAAAAATATTATTTCCCAAACTTAAAATAAATGAAAATAAGAAAGCACTTGTGCAAATTTCATGATTTTTTCACCGGATTCTAACGATATAATCAATAGGCCAATCGGTGGCAAAAAAGCGATTATTTTCTTCTCGCAAAGTCCTTCTCGCAAAGTCCTTCTCGCAAAATCCTTCTCGCAAAGTCCTTCTCGCAAAGTCCTTCTCGCAAAGTCCTTCTCGCAAAGTCCTTCTCGCAAA
>CAZUTM010000159.1:2450-11051 GCA_964623665.1 uncultured archaeon | reverse complement strand
CCACGGCCTTTTCCTTGTCCATGTCCACGGCCTTTTCCTTGTCCATGTCCACGGCATTTTCCTTGTCCATGTCCACGGCCTTTTCCTTGTCCATGTCCACGGCCTTTTCCTTGTCCATGTCCACGGCATTTTCCTTGTCCATGTCCACGGCATTTTCCTTGTCCATGCCGCCCCAATTCTTCATTTTTTCATTCATCCGGTCCAGCAAATAACTTTCAATGGTATTTTTGCAGATGAAAGATGTAATGGATTTGGAGGTATAATAGGATCCCGATGATTTCCTCATCTCTTGGGAGATACATCGTTCGTATACCGCACCTATTAGAAATTCATCGAGTCCGCCTTGTGAATTGGACCACCACTCCAAAAAATTAAGAATCGGAAGATAAAGTTGTTTCTGTCGCTTAGCCGAATTCAAATCCGCAGCATAATTATCAATATAAAAGACCCGGTCTTCTATCTGTTTGTTAGAATACTCGATATTAAGAAACGGGGCCGGACCAGTAGTTACGATTTCTCCAAAATCTCGATCCCGATAATAGATCCCTTCATTGGGTTCCATTTGCATGATCCGGAAAATGCCCTTAATATAATCGAAGTAGGTGCGATATCCTTTTAATTTGTAGGCATTAAATGCAGATATCAGAAAACGACGATCCCGATTCAAAAATCCGTGCTCTTGCAGAGACCACACGATAATAATTTGAAGGATGAGGCGCTCCGAAAAGGTGACACGCTGACTTGTGTCGGGTATTCCTTGCAAATCGTTCGTTGAAAGGAAAGAATCTCGAGCCAGCACAAAGAGTCGATAAAAATCTTCAATAGAATCCGTTTTCATGAGCGCTTCACAACATCTTGTTAATTTTCCAGAGGGAAAAAGGACACGAGATTTTTAAACCATCGCTATACTTCAGTGATTGTGGAACAGTTTAATAAAGCGAGCCGGCAATTACTTCTGCTAATATCATATTCACTGTCCTACTTCACCATCTTTTACATAAATCCTTTTATGTCGCTGAATATTGCATTGGGTACGCATCACTTTGCCCTTATCCTTGCAGCCTTGATTTACATAGCACCTCTTGCAGCGCAGATGTCCACGTATCATCTCTTTAGACGGATTGTGGAGCGAACAATGAACATTAAACTGCTTGTGACCATCGGATACGGGTCCGCATCAATTCAGATGCTTGTGTTGTACTTTATGGTCGGAAACGGTGCATCCGACACGGCTACGGCAATAATTGTTCTATGTTTTAATTTACTGAATGTTGCATATGTTCCTTCGATTAAATCGTATTTGGCTGCGGTTTCCGGATTAGAAAAGGGGAGGATGTTGGGTAGATTCAGCCTTTTCGGCACATTGAGTTTCGGATTCGGTATTCTCCTCGGAGGAATCTCATACACATTTCTTTCAATTCACACCATGCTTTTCATTGCACTTTGCGTATCCGCATTATCGCTTATTATCATCGTCTTCATTCCGATTCCAAAGGGGGCTCAACTCAAGCAGCTCATTTTGGAACAGCAGACAAATGCGGAAAGTGCAGAGTCGAGTTCAAACACCCACAATCCCGAAAGAAGCCCGAACCACAAAAGCATTCTCAGTTTGCGATTCGGGCTCGGATATCAATTTGTGTTGTCCTTGATCTCATCAACATTCTTTTCGATGCTCGCGCCTTATTTAAACGAAATAGGCTATCCTTCTTACATCTACGGAATTGCCAATTTCGCGGCCATGATTTTGGGGGTGGTGGTACTTTCTCAAGCCGGAAAATTGATAGACAGATATGGCCCGGACTTCATGTACCACTACGGCTGGATCTCATATGGACTAGTCTACGCACTTCTTTTAACCACAACAAACATCATCGTAATTGTTCTGATTTGGTCGTGGCCGGCCTACGTGTTTATTCTGGGAACGGAGTATTTGGCGGCTACCAAATCAAAGAAAGGCGAAATTTTAAAGTCCATGACATGGTCGGATGTGTCAAGAGCCGGGGGCGTGGTATGCGGCAATATCACCGGAGGAGTTCTCGCAACATTTTTTGGATTTCGCGGGGTTCTTTTATTCTCAGCCATCGGATGCTTGTGCTGCGGGCTGTTTCTTTTGGTGTACAAACGATTCGTAGTGCCCAAAAAATTATCGGAGTAATTTTAAGGAAAAAGTCGAGCAATATCATTTCCCGAAAATGGATTTCCGAATTTTTTTTGCGGTTCTCGTGTTTGCGATTCCGCCCAACGCGGTTTCCTTCAATTCAAACGGGATTTTTTTACCCACCGATGCCAGCGCGTCGACCACTTCATCTGGAGGGATGATCGAGCGAACACCCGATAAAGCCATTTCTGCGGCCAAGAATGCGTTGACCGTGCCCATTGCATTTCGTTTAATGCACGGTGAGATGACCAGGCCAGCGACGGGGTCGCAGACGAGACCCATTACGTTTTTTAATGCCAATGCTGCGGCATGGGAAAGCGCTTCCGGTTCGGGGGATTTAAGATACGTGATAGCTGCTGCGGCCATTGCGGATGCGACGCCGATTTCGGCTTGACAGCCGCCTTCACTTCCGGATAGCGTTGCTTTGTTACCAATGATGCCACCGATTTCTCCACCAACGATAAAGGCGTTTTCGATTTCATCTTCCTTCGAATTCAACATCTCGGCGGCTTTGAACAGCGTTGCAGGAAATACACCACAAGAACCTGCTGTAGGGGCTGTACAGATGATTCCCATTCCGCTTGAATATTCCACGATGGACATTGCGTTATATACTGCGTCTTTAAGTTCCTTGCTCAAGAATATCGGCGCAGAATCCATTTTTTTTGCTTGGCCCATGGCTTCTTGGATCGGGAGCGGTCTCATGGTGTCTGAGCGGGTGCTTTTTTCGATGGATTCTTTCATGACTTGCAAACTCTTTTTCACTTTCTTTCTGATTTCTTCTTCCGTGGTCTCATTGACTTCAATTTCATGCAGTATAATGATTTCATGAAGTGGCTTCTGTTTTCCGGTATATTCTTCAAGTAATTCTTCGAATGATTCAAACATCGAGCGTAATTACCTCCTTTACTTCTTTGATTCTTTTGATTTCTTCAATAAGGGCTTGAGTTGCGTTGGAAGAGATTTCGATCCATCCCAAAGCGATTTTTTCTTTATCCTTTCTCGTGAGTTTCATACTTATGATATTTACATTATGGTCTGAAATGGCCGTGGTTATTTTGGAGAGGACACCGACTTTATCCTCGTTTATGATAATAATCATGGGTCGTTTTCCGCTGAATCCGGCTTCAATTCCGTTGATTTCCACGATCCGAATGTTTCCGCCTCCGATCGACGACCCGACCAAAGATAATTGCTTCTCCCCCTTAGAAAGTACTAATTTCACCGAATTCGGATGGAAATCTGTGCCCAAATCTGTGCTCTCGAACTCATAACGCATATTTTGCTGAGCTGCGATCTGGTGCGCCTCGGGAATTTTTGGATCATCGGGCTTCAACCCCAATAATCCCGCAATAATAGCGACATCCGTACCGTGACCTTTCCATGTTTCTGCAAATGAACCGTGAAGATATATTTTTACGATATCCGGAATTCCTCCCATCAAGCGATTCGCAACATAGCCAATTTGGCATGCTCCGGCAGTATGGCTCGAACTCGGCCCCACCATGATTTTTCCCAAGATATCGAAAATCGAATTGTATTTCATTTCTCTGTTCGCGACGATAAATCTTCCCGACCTTAAAAGCCAAGCGCTTAAAATAAGAAATATATAAACTCCGTAACCATTCTTTTTATGGCTTGCGGATTTTTTTGCCGTGATTTGTATGGAGAAAGAAAAATTGCTAAAAGGGCTAAAGGTTGCTGGAATCGTGTTTGTGTTTATGGGGGTGATTTTGGCCCTTCTATACAACACATATACGATCGAGACAGCCTTTAAATCTGCGGAAAGGAAAAACGCATTGGTTATAATCAATCATCCGGGCCGTTATTCCGAACCCGCCGATTGGTATAATTCGATCTTCAATCAATTCCCCAACACCATTGTCGGACTTGAGGTATTGAATCAAGGTCAACGTTATCCGAAAGATATGGCGTTGTGGGATTCGATTAATAGTCTGCGAGACCCCGATAAGCTTATCTGGGGCTATTCTAACGATGATTTCCATGCTCCGCGGCATGCGTTTCGCAATTATCAGCATATGTTGATGGAAAACCTGACCGAAGAATCGCTTCGGGAATGTATGATTCGCGGTGCGTTTTATTTTTCGTATCAGCCGGATGGAAATAACGAAACAGCGTCCACTTACGGAATGGCTTTGGCCCCAAAAATCACCAACGTTACGGTTTCCGGAACAGTGATTTCACTTCAAGCCATCAACTATACGCTAATTTATTGGTTGAATTCGACCGGGCAAGTGGTGGCAAACGGAACTTCAATTGATATTGCGTCATTATCAACCAAATTCGTTCGTGCAATCATCTATAATGCCGAGGGAACCACATACACGCAACCGTTTGGTATAAAAAATGGTGAAGTGATAAATCCGTATCGTGAAGTGAATTGGGCTACCGTGAAGCATTACAAAGCGAATTTTCACACCCACACTACAAAAAGCGATGGAGAAGAAACAGTTCAACAAGTAATAACGCGATATCACACTGCGGGTTATTCGATTTTAGCAATCACAGATCATAGCAAAAATACGTGGCCGTGGAGTGATTACATACAATATCGACCCACGGCATCATCAAGTAAGTCAGAGTTTTATCCGGATCTCAATATGTTAGCCGTATCCGGAAATGAGCCTTCTGCAAGCCATCACTTTAACACATTGTTCTGCGATTATGCGGGGAATGCGTTGGATTTACCCGGACAATTGAGGAATAGATGGTAATCGATGGCATAAACTCAAATTAACATCGAGATCCACTTAATATTTGTTTTTTTTTCATTCAACGATTTTACCCGCTATGGCGGATTTGGCGGCGATTTCCGGAGATGCCAAATATATCTTTGCGGTGGCCGAGCCCATTCTCCCCTTGAAATTTCGATTGCTGGTGCTCAAACACACCTCGTTATCACCTAAAACGCCCATGTGTCCGCCGATGCACGGCCCGCATGTCGGGTATCCCACTATGGCCCCTGCTTGAACGAAGATTTCAATCAAGCCTTCTTTCATCGCATCCAAATATACCTTCTTCGAGGCCGGAATCACGATCAAACGAACCCCTTTTGCAACGGTATTTCCCTTTAATATTCCCGAAGCGATTCGGAGATCCTCGAGTCGACCGTTGGTGCATGACCCGATAAACACTTGATCCAACTCGACCTCGCCTACTTCAGAAACAGGGACAACGTTATCCGGAGAATGCGGTTTAGCGACCATCGGAACGATTTCATCGAGAACATACGATCTGTGCTCCAGAACATTGCTATCGGGGTCGGATTGAACCGGTTTATAGGAAGGCATATTCGGAACGATGGACAGCCAATCATCCAACATGGCATCATGCCAAAAAATCCCGCATTTCGCACCCATTTCTTGCACCATATTCGCAATCACCATCCTCGAGTCGACGCTAAGCGGGATATTTTGATCTTCTTTGGGAGGGGCGAATTCAAAGGCCGAATAGTTGGCCCCATCCGTTTTATAATCTCTAAGCATCGTTAATACTAAATCCTTTGCCGATGCCCGTTTGAGTTCGCCTTGAAGCGTGATAAGACGGGTCTCGGGAACTCTGAACCATAGCTTTCCCGAATGAAACACAATCGATACATCCGTGGCACCAACGCCCGTAGCAAAACAATTGAATGCGCCGTACGTGGTTGTGTGAGAATCCGAACCGATGATAAGTCGACCGGGATACGCAAATCCATGTTCCGGTAAAACTTGATGGCAAATACCTTCATTGCGAGCACAGCGATGCTCGAAACCATATTTATCCGCAAATGCCTCCGCGGTTTTATGCATCTCCGCCGCTTGCACGGTCGGAGCGGGCACCCAATGATCTAAAACAAAGAAGACCTTTGAAGGATCCCAAATCGAATCACAGCCCAATTTGGAATATTCGGGCGCGATTCGGCCCCCCAATTGCTCATGAACCATTACAAGATCGATGTCGGCCTCGACAATATCGCCGGGTGCAACGCATGCCGATCCGCAATGATGTGCCAATATTTTTTCCACGATTCGCATGTTTCTCTCTCCTCTCGCCTCATATTTTGTCGGAGGACTCGAGATGTGTGTATTGTTTGAATAGGGTTTCAATCAAATTTATATTTTTCTCAAATACAGTAAGTACTGTGCAGAAAACGCTCGAAACCATGAAAGGAATCATTACCGTGCTGAACACGCCATTCGACACTCATAATCAGCTAGAATTCGAGGGATTGAAAAAAAATATTGAGTACGCAATAGAAAGTGGAATAAAGGGAATCTTGGTCCCTGCAAAAGCCGCCGAAGTCGAAAAGTTATCTTTCGAAGAACGAATTCTGATGCTTAAACATACCATACAATCCGCAAAAGGTAGAGTGCCTATTATTGCCGGAACGCAATCTTCAAGCGAAGAGGAAGCGGTAAAATTTACCCAAGAAGCAATTGATTTGGGAGCGGACGGTATACTTATTTCAACACGGTACGAATCGAAGGCCCAGATGCAGAATTATATCGATAAATTTAATAAAATAGAACCGAATTTCATAATATTGCAAGATTGGGCCTTCAATGATTTCGGGATCCCAACAGAAGTGCTTCTTTCCCTATTCTCCGAATTTTACGCACTTCAAGGCATCAAAATTGAAGTGGTACCCGCGGGGACCAAATATTCTGAAATATTATCACTTACCAACGGAAAAATTCATGTATCCGGCGGTTGGGCGGTGACTCAAATGATAGAAGCATTGGAGCGAGGCGTTCATGCCTTTATGCCTACCGGGATGCACGAACTCTACGTTAAAATATACGATTTATTTCACACAAAAAAAATAGAAGACGCCGAACTCCTCTTTAGAAAAATGCTTCCGATATTGGCATTTTCGAACCAGCATTTGGATATTTCGATCCATTTCTTCAAGCATCTGTCGCATAAACAAGGGATCTACAAAACTCCGAACGTTCGACAACCCATCTTACCAATTGATGATATCCACCGAAAATGCATCAACAAATTAATTAGATACTATCTTGATCTCAGAACCGAAACGATAAATTCAAAAACGTAAATATAAAACTGAAAACAAGTTTCGGTGGACCGCATATTCCACGTTCAGATTTCTGCGCGGATATCCAGCGGGAACTACCTCTTTCCTTGTGATTTTTTTAATATTTTTTTACCATTTGTTAGGACTGGTGAAGGACAAAAGAGTCGTTTTAATAGACCGAGAACACAAAATTATTTAAGCGTAGCAAGAGCAAAATAAAAAGAGGATCGAAAATGAGCGACACGGACACCAAAAATGTGATGGCGGTTTGCCCGATATGTGAAGCCAGTAAAAAAATTCCCGTACCCAAAACGAAAATTATGAGTAAAGAAAATGGAACGACATCCGTTCATGTTCCATCGAAGTTGGTTTGCCCTCACGAATTTTATATGTATATTGACAAGAACTTCGTTATTCGAGACTACTTGGTCACCGATATCAATTTCTATTCGGAAAAAGATATCCACGAAAAAGCGAAAAATGAAATCATTGAAAAATTACTTCAAATAGCACCGGTTCCCGATAAACTCTATAAATCAATACGAAAAGAAAATTTTCTGTCATTATTATTTGCTGCATTTTGCCGATCTCCCATTATCTTATTGGTCAACGAATTGGAAGAAGAGAACTTCAAAATGGTATTATCTGGATTAGCCACCTTTTTCCCAAAAGTGGCAAAAAGTGTAAGAATTCTGAGCCCGGAAAAATTCTTGGATATCGAAAAAAACCAGTCATCATCCATTGAAGGTGTCACCGTGTACAATGTCCCATATCAATTATCCGTCAGAAAACCTTTCAGAGATTCGGACGCTGAAGTGTTTGGCCAAGTGGTAGAGATGCTTAAAGGCAAAAAATTTAAACTTCAAAGAGTCTATGCAAAAAATGTAATCGATATCATGGATCGATACTACGAAACATATAAAAAATTGGATCCGAAAGACAAAGATGATTCGGCAAAAATCATAAAAGCATTAACTCCGGCAGACCCGCAACACAAAGATATGCTCAACTCGGATTGGTTTAATATGTTCGAAAAAAGGCTGGAATTTGAGAGAAAATACCCTCAAAATTTAACCAAATAATCCACAATCCGTTGTGCAAGCGCTTTAGCACCATTTGCGGCAACTTCGGAAATCTCGGTTATTTTTCTAAACTCTTTCAGCCCATTTCCTTGTAACGTACTTCCGATCAGATTTGGAACGAGCACGGGGTGGCCGGCAGCAGGTACAATCACCATTCCATGTGTGGTAGCAAAGGCGTGAAGGCCCTCCAATGTGGTACCGATTCCGCCGTTATCAAGGCCAGATGTCGCTACCGCCGAAAATATTTTATCTTTTAATTTATATCCAGCCATTTTCCACGGCCGACTTCGATCGATCAAGACTTTCAATTGAGCGGGCAT
>CAZUTM010000159.1:0-2440 GCA_964623665.1 uncultured archaeon | reverse complement strand
ACGCGGATGCAGAAGCAAATTTTTCCTCGATTTTCTTCATCGAATCATCCGATTTTTCGCTCAAGGGACATACATTCGGCTTTTTCAAACACGCATCGCAACCGGTGCAAAAATGAATGCTATAATCTGAAATCTGAAGTTTCTCGGTTTGGATTTCGCTTTCTTTATTCAGAGATTTGATATATTCATTACATTGATTGAGAATTTCATCGATAAGAGCATTGGTCTGACCCTCTTTACGGGGAGATCCGTTGATCGCTAAAATAATCTTCATATTTACTGATTCGGGTAAAAGCAAAAAAAGATTTCGATTTGATTTTCACGACTATTTGAGAATCGTATAAAATTTTTTATGACATTCTGAAAGCTTTTCGATTGGTATTTTACAGATTTCCCTATCGTAAGTCCAAAGTCCGTTGACTTCACCCTCAACATCGGTGGTTTGGGTATATACAGCCGCGCACAACCCTTTCTCTATCAAAGGAACCAACTTTTCCATTAAATCAAAATAGGCTCGCTCGAGTTCTTCTTGTGAATTATATTTACGATATCCCCATTTACGCTTTATAATCCAACTGTGGTCTTCGATCGGGTAGCCCAATCCGCCGAATTCGCCCAAAACTACAGCACGTTTTTCTTCCAGAGCAGGCATCGCGGGACCCGGATACACATGGATATCATGAATATCGCCGAACCCCTTATCGGTCCAGCCCGATGCATGATTGATCAACCTACTGGAATCCAAAGAACGGACAAGTTCCACCGCCTCGCTTTCACCGAATTGCCCCCATCCTTCATTAAACGGAATCCAAATAATGATAGAAGGATGATTATACAGATCAAGAACCATCTCTTTCAGTTCCTTGTAATATTGATTTTGATTCTCTTTGCTTTTCCGGCCGTAGGCCACATGGATTCGATTTCTAAAAATGAAATTCGTGAGAACTCCCGCTGTTTGCGTTCCTCCGGAAGGCATATCTTGCCAAACCAACATCCCCACTTTATCGCAATGGTGATACCACAATTCGGGTTCAACTTTGATGTGTTTGCGAATCATGTTAAAACCCATATGCTTAGTAATATCGATATCAAAGAACAATGAATCTACCGTGGGCGCAGTGTAGTTTCCATCTGGCCAATAGCCTTGATCCAACGGCCCGTATTGGAAAATCGGTTTGTTATTCAACATTATAACGGTTCTTCCCTTGGAATCTTTGCCTAAACTCACTTTTCTCATACCCGTATAACTCTTGACGATATCAACCGTCCGATTCCCTTCAATCAATTCGAATACCAGATCATATAAATGCGGACTCTTGGGACTCCAGAGTTTTGGATTCGGAATTTTAATCACAACGTCGGCCGCGTACGAACCTTCATACTTAGCCACTTCCGAAGCCCCATCCAGAACCCTTATTTTCAACCCGCATGAGCTCAAATCTTTGCTATCCGGAAACTTCACCTTAATAGAATTCGAATCTACATCAGGAGTTATGAAAGGCCTGGATAAATATCGCTTAGGAACGCGCTCGAGCCATACCGTCTTCCAAATTCCCGAACACGGAGTATAATTAATACCCCAAGGATTTAGAACTTGCTTGCCGTGCTCTTGATACCCTTTATCACTCGGATCCCAAACCGAAACAACAATCTCGTTTCCGCTACCATCAGATTTGACCAAATCGGTTATATCATAAGAGAAGGCAACATAACCGCCTTTATGATTCCCAACATGCTTACCGTTGATATAAACATCCGACTCCCAATCCACCGCTCCAAAATGTAAGATAACACGATTTTGGGTAAGATTTCGCCAATCTTCGGGCAAATCAAATGTCCGCTGATACCACATCCTTTGATTTGGTTTCAAAGGCCGAAGAACGCCCGAAAGATAAGATTCGATGCAGAAAGGAACCAAAATTTGCCCTTCTGCCCCACCCATCGATTGTGCACTTTTACGAGTAATAGAATAATTCCAAGGCCCATTGAGGTTTATCCAGTTTTCGCGCTTCCATTGCGGTCTCGGATATACATTCCACGGAATTTCTTTTGAATTAGAAACCTGTTTGGACCATCGGGTTAAAAGAATGCCTTTATCGTAGGTCATACTCAAACAAAATTTCCTTAAAATAAAAGCCTTTTTTATTCGTTTTTTCAAAATTTAATTTTTAATTGAACATTTATAAAATTATGCGTGAAATCGGGCTGTCTTGGTTAATATCTCAACGAAATATACCGAGGTGGCCTTTCTTCCAACAGGTTTTTCAGTTTTATTACATCTGAATTTAGAACTATTCGGCCTAACCGTTTAAAACAAATGCGATTTGGGTGAGATTCTCCAATTCAGCGATGATTTCTTGATTTGATTTGGACATTTCTTCTGCAAGGTAAATTTTTCTTGATCAAACTTGATCATCCACATCTGGATAAGCATATACCG
>CAZUTM010000158.1:0-11074 GCA_964623665.1 uncultured archaeon | reverse complement strand
CATAAATATGGTCAACAACGGAGAAATCTCTGAATTTCAAGTGGATTTTTCCACGGAAAAAACCGTATTAATATATGATCTCGGCGGCGGAACATTGGATGTCTCTATTCACAAAGTTAAAAAACGAGACCAACAAACCGATTTTGTAACGGTCGATGATTTAGCAATCTCGAGATATACAAATATCGGAGGAGATAAATTCGATGAGATTCTCGCAAATTTTCTTTTTGATAAATTCGACCTTAAAGAAAAATTGAAAGGACAGTCCGCCGAATATGAAAAAGCGAGGCTTTTTGCTTTTGCCGAGCAATATAAATTGTCGATTTCCTCAAAAATCGAAGAAAAACTTTTTAGAAATCTCCCTATTGATAAAAAATCGCTATCGGAAACGATCCAACCGGGTTTTATCAATGGAGAGTTCTATACCACAGAATTGAATCTCTGTGATTATGAACAGATTCTCAAAGATTATCTCGCTTTCGATTATGAATACCCCACCAAAGAGAACATCGAGAATATTCCAGAAAAAGACGATTTAATTTATCCGATCATTGATGTGCTCAAACAAATATATCGAAAGACCAATGAAGTCATTGTCCCCGATTTGATTTTGGTTACGGGAGGAATGACGAAATTTTACAGCGTTAGAGATCGATTAGAAAAATTTTTCGGAAAAAAAGTTTTCCTTCTCCTTGATCCTGATAAATCAGTTTCCAGAGGCGCTGCGATTTATCATTACTATTTGCATCAAGGGATGAAAAGCACCAAAATACTAGCAGAAACCTTATACTTGAAAACAAAAAGTGGATTCACTCCGTTGGTTGAGCGTGGCACCAAAATTTTCAAAGACCAACCCGCCACATTCAAGTTCGACAAAAAATTTCAACTGACAGATGCAAAGAAAGGTAAAATTTACGTTTTGCCTTTCTGTCGGGGTGAACAACATAAAGAAATTATGAAAAAGCAAATAGTGTTACGAAAGGATTATGATATAAACTCCAATCCGTATGTAAGCTGTGAAATTTTTATAGATTATTCCAAAATCATGAAATTCAAGGTATGGACTCACACAAACGATGATCGCGTGAAAGAGGAATTCGAAGTCGATTTCGATCTTGAAAGTTCAGCAGCATCAATTCATGAACCGAGTTCAAAAGAGAATAACAATAATCAAAGAGCTAAAGCTAAGCCCGAAATTGCTGAAAAATCATTCGACCCGATTCCGATTAATGAAATAAAAAAATATATCGAGAATTGCAAAAATAAATCGAATTTATTTAAAGATAAATATAATGCAGAAAAAATTCTCAAAGCATATAATCGAAACGAGATTGTTGAATTCTTTCACAATGCGATAGTTAATAAAAAAATCCAGGATGTCGAAGTGAAGAATGCAATCATCTTGCTTTTGGGAGATATCATCGCAGATCCGACATTTCGAGAAGATAATCATGAAATCACAAATAAAATCGTTCTTGATCGTGTTTCCTTCTTAAAATACACTTTAGATCTCATTCCAAAACAAATTAAGAATAGTAAAATGGCCGAAGCAATACGATTCTCAATAGAACTTCTTGGCAAATCAAAATGGAATGATAGAACAAACGAAATCTCCGATATAATATTTAAAATCATCGAAAAAAAAGGGGATTTCTCCCAATTTATCGGCCCCGCATTTGTAACACTCGGAAAACTCGAATTTAAAAAAGAAATTTTAGATTACAATATTAAGTATTGGGATCTTTTCTCAAATTCAAAATCATTCGCGATCGCTTTTATAGAATCCACGCTTTCACAAATGAAAAAAGCTGCCGAGCATAATGCTTTAAAAGAAGAAATTTTTCTATTAATTGAAAAAGCTTCAAACAACCTTGTTAAAAATGAAAATATCGAAGTTCTCAACTCAATCACCCGGTTCTACGTGTTTATTTTAGAAAAAAAACCATTATACCATGAAGACAATCGATACGAACCATTGCTAAAACGATTTAGAGAAAATTTAGAACAAAATATCCAAAAAATCGAATACATTATTGAAAATAGAATCCCATCAATTGAAAACCGAAAAAAACAACTACAAAAATTGGAGCAAATAAAAGAAAAAGTTTTCAAAATAATAGAAATTAAAAATTAAAAATTAAATCTCAAATGAAAAACCGGTGGACCACATTATCCACGTGCTGTATATGCTGTGGATATTCGATGGGAATGCCCTTTGCCCTTATGATTTTTTTTCATTTTATTTTTATGTTTATGTGAAAACTAAACATGCAAAAAAAAGTCTCAAAAAAAGTTTCCGTGGACCGATTTATCCACGTTCAGAATATGCTGTGGATATTCGATGGGAATGACCCTTTCCCTTGTTTTTTTTTAATGTTTACACTAAAAATTCTTTGTACACTTCTTTTTTTATTCAAATATTTTTCCTAATAAATCCTAAATTCTTAGCAGTTTCCAATTGAATCTATAAATCAAATTCGGCAGAACTCGTATTAAAAAATTTTAATTTTTTAATTAAGAAGATATTTCAAATCGAATGTGCATTGGAATCCAGATTCTTTATATACGAAGAGCACTTTCAAGAATTTAGGGTTCTGCATGTCTGTTGAAATAAATATATCAGAGAAACCAAATTTAAAATCTATAAAAAAAATTCCGATTTGGCCGACTTTGCTTATCCAAGTTGGATTCGCCTTGACTTGGACTATATTTTATATCAATATGGTGATCTTTAATAATATGATTTGGCCCGATGGGATTTTCAGATCCCAAGAATTGGGACTGTTTTTCGGACTTGCGGGATGGGTTTCCGCTGTAACCGGTATTCTTTTCGGCCGATTGTCGGATAAATATTCCAGAATAAAATTAATGGCTATCGAAATAAGTATGACAGGCGTTGGTTTCATATTAAATGCCTTTGTTCCCATCGGATTAGGCTATCCTACATTTTATTGGTTTTTGGGACTGAATATCTTTCGTGGAATTTTTGGCGGAGGGTTCTATTCTACGCTTTCTTCATTTATAAATGATGCGGTCGAAGAAAAATCCCGCTCCGATTTCTTCGGAAAATTTATGGCATTCACCCAAGTCTTTCAAGTGATCGGGCTAATCCTTTCCGCTTGGATATTCCAAAATCAATTCTGGAGAGAATTCCTCTTATTACTCGGAATTTTCCATTTGGTGATAACTTGCGTGGTGCTTGTATATTCGAAAGAACCGATTCGAGGAGCCATGACCAAAGAATTGAAAAATATCGTTGCAAACGGCACCGTTTCCTATAATTATAAACTCAATAAAGACACCACCAAGACAACTTTATTATCGAAGACCAATAAGGTGGTTCTACTGGAAGGAATTTTCACTTCAGTAATTGTCTCAATCCCGGATTTCTTAATGATTTCATATTTACAATTGCCTCCACATAATATTTCTCCGATTACCTCGGGCCTATTCATGGTATTTTTCGGTGTTCCCGGTGCAATCTTCGGATCCTTAGGCTTCGCTAAACTTTCCGATACCTTGGCTCAAAAGAATATAAAAAATCGAATTTATATGATAACGGGTTCAATAAGCGTTATTTTCATTTGTTATATTTTGTTCTTCGCCTTTCCGTTTCCGAAACTCACTCCGGAACAAGGAAACGATTTGTTTTATATTTTCAGTTTTCCGATAACCTGGTTCTTTGCGCTCCAAATATTCATCGTACGGGCCGTATTTGGCGTATATTCAATCAACCAACCCCCTATTTTGCAAAAAATTAATTTACCAGAAGCCCAAGGCACCATAACCTCTTTGAATGGCTTTTTGGAGTCAATCGGTGCGGGTGCAGGACCTATAATCGCGGGCTCGCTCTTGGTGTTTTTCAACGGAAATTTTCTATTAACTGCCGTTATTACGCTTACTATTGGATTGCTCGGAGGGGCGTGTTGGTTATATGCAACGAAGACAATTCAAGCCGATATTTCAACAATCGAGCGCATCTTGGCCGAAAGGGCAAATGAAATGACTCGATAGATCATTGGAAACTCTTTTTTTCCTTGTTTGCTTTTTGATTTATAAAGTGGTTGAATGAGCGATTCTTTTCAAACCGGTCTTGCTCTTTATTCCAAAGCAAAATTCAAAGAAGCGAAGGAAGAATTTCTCAAGATCGGCACTAATGATAAACGATATCATTTGGCAAATTATTATCTGGGGCTGTGCCATGTGCAGATTGGCGATATTAAGCAAGCCATTCAATACTATAAGAAAGTTCGGGGTATCGATGCAGAAAATTTGGGCCTTGTAGATAGTGAATCTTTTATCTATAATCTTTACATTAATATGGGCTCCGCTTTGCTTTCGGAAAAAGAATATGAAGACGCCGCGAGGTGCTTTGAAGAAGCATTGCGGATACGAAGTTATGATTCACGCGTCAAATTAAACTTGGGAAATGCTTATTTATACCAACAACAACATGAAAAGGCAAGAAAAATCTTCGAAGCCTTGAAGAATGAAGCGGTCGAGATTCCGGAACTCTATTATTGCCTAGGGGTTAGTTATCTGCAAACAGGGGAATATCAAAAAGCAAAAGACGCACTTGAAATAGCGGTTGAAAAACAGAATCGGGCCAGAATCGTTGTTCTAAGGCTTTACGAATCCGTTCGAGAATTGGGGCGCACCGAAGAAGCCGAGAAACTTCGTAGCGAATTGATCCAATTATACGGAAATGAGCAGAACCTCGAGCAACTTCTCGAAAAAAAGCGGGCGGAAAGAACCAAATAAAAAAATAATTGAATGAAGAGATCGATGCATTTATATTGCTCAAAAAAGAATTCAATGTGAATGTTGGTCCTCTTTGATCAGGTTTTTGACAATTGGTGAAGGATATGCCCCAAAATCTTTCAGATATTGATTTAATCATCAATCAATCGGCGGAACCGCAAATCAACGAGAATAAATCGATCTTGAAAACAAAACTCAACGACCACACCATTCTCTTTACTCTTTTTGGACAAGATATCGATACCTATATCGGCCTTGCCACATGGCGCGCCATTGAACAAAATACAACCGCTGATATGTTCACCGAACAAGTATTCAAAGATTTATTCAAACCTGAAACAAAACCGAAATTTAAAATCATACTCTATGCAAAAGATGAATTGGACATTCAAAAAATCAAAACCGACTATCCGGACAAGATAGACTCCGAAGTCCTCAAACGGATCATCGAAACGAAGGATAAACACTATTTCAAAGCAGAAATCGATGGCATTATCACCGTTTCACTTACCCAACCAGAAATCAAAAATGCCGTCATTTTCGACTATAGAAATATATTCTTTGAAGTCAAATTATTTACATGTCCGGTCGAAGACCCCGAAAAATCGGTCATAAAACACTTGCGAAATCAAAAATTGGAAGAATATTTCGAACTAAGAGATGATCTCGGTTTACTCACATTTTCATATTTGCATCAAGAAAATGAACTCCACCCTGCGGCCTTGAATACTGAAATCTTTCAAGGACGCAAGTTACCAAATTTATGGGGAATCCATTTGATCCTCATTGATAAAGAAATATTGAAAGATGGCCTCGATGCACCCGCGCGAATTAAAACAATTTTTGAAACAATAAAATCCCATCAGCACACCATGAAAAAAATCAATGAATTACCCGATAATTATAAATATTCGATGATTTATAACATTATTACGGTGATGAATATGTCATATCTCATTTCGGAATTGGAAAATCAAGTGAAAAAAGAACGGCAAGAAAAAGAGAAAGAACGGCAAGAAAAAGAGAAAGAACGGCAAGAAAAAGAGAAAGAACGGCAAGAAAAAGAGAAATTAAAAAAGGAACTGGAAAAATACAAGCAGAAATTTGGAGATTTAATGGATTGAGCGCATAAACGAATGAGAATATAGTTCCCATCAGCCAGATTTGTATTCACACGCTTGCAATTCATTTCCACACGCTGAGAGCTAACTATATATCGAATCGGAGCGGATCCTTTAATATGAAAAAAGGATTTAATGCGATTTTGAGTTGCCAATTTATTATGTTCGCGCTTGCACTCCAAAATTATGTGTTCAGCGTTCGATCCCTAATTGTAGGTACAGCATTCACCCTCATCCTACTTCCGTTATTAATTGCCCAACTATTCGGAGCATTCATCGCCCGCTTCATACACAAGCTTACCCGGAAAAAGATCACCACGGAAGCGATATTTTTATTCTCGATAATAGGCTTTGCTCTTTTCACTTCGGCGCTTTTAATTCCGGATAGAATTGCTTCTTCAATGGGTGAATTTCTTGTGTTCCGAATGATTTTGCTGTTCTCTTATCTCTTGTTTTCCTTTTCTCTGTATTTCGGATTAGCATTGTTTGCGGATTTGAAGCAATTTCTTGATTCCGAATCCTATTATGACTTAATTCGGGCTACCTTTGCAGGCATTTTCGTAGGTATTACATATAATTTGGTGATTCGATCCGCAGATTTGGCACTTAACAGCTATCTTCTCAATACCCTTTCCATCGGCTTGGTGATTGCTTCTCTATCAAGATATTTCTTGGTGTCGAGGAGTCTATACTCCGAGCCGCTTGTCGAAACTCCGGATAACCCAACAGACCGACCATTATCACGGATTGAAGAGCGGGATTCGGGAAATTCAAACCCATCGAATCTTCCATCTTCGGAAAAGAAAGAACAAATCAATAAGGACCAGCGAAGCGAAGATAATCAAAACGA
Organism: uncultured archaeon; assembly: GCA_964623665.1. Taxonomy (GTDB): domain Archaea; phylum Asgardarchaeota; class Lokiarchaeia; order Sigyniarchaeales; family Promethearchaeaceae; genus CAZUTM01. The sequence continues at coordinate 4,342 of CAZUTM010000158.1, read as the reverse complement.
AAAGCCCGTAAACGCAAATCCTATAGATGATTCCAATTCAAAGATTTCGTCAAAATCGGCACTTCGAAATCTCCTCATTTTCTCGATAATGTGGGCGTTTTTCATGATGCCCATTAACAATCCCGAATTATTCTCCTATATGTCGGGTTTGCCTCACCAATGGGTTCAATACATCTTTGTAATAACCTCGATCGTTGGTTTAATCTTGGGTGTAAAGGCCAATATGATGAAGTACTTACGAAATGAAGTATATGCCACTCTACAATCGTATCTCCCGGTTTTTACACTCATTTCTATCGGTTTGTTCGGATTATATCTCTTCTATCCGCCCGGTTTAGCCATTTATATCCTAAACTATTCGATCTCCATCCTCATCTTTGCCATCATCGTCGCCATCTCATTTTTCGAGATGATGACAACCATCAATCAAAAACGATTGGGCCTTCTCTCATTTTTAGTCTTCTTCATGCAAACCCTTCACGTATCATTGCGGATTATTATGATTGAACGACACATGCCATATATTTGGACACTTTTATTGATGGTGGTGGGGTTATTGCAATATTGGAACTATCATGTTGAATACCGCAAACTAATCATTTCCAAAAAACAATCGCCCGAAGCCACGCGATCTACAGAGGAAATTGAAGAGAATAAGAAATCCGAAAAGCAATCGGAAAAAATCAACAAAATAATTGAAGGGAACCAAATTCCGGACAGCCAAAGCTCGGATAAATCAAAGGAGAATGTAAACGATGCAAGAGCTGAAGTTGATACCAACCGAACAAAGGAGGAATAGCAAATATGAGCCAAAATCATCGCAATAACCAAAGAACATCGAATAAAGATCGGATTCAACGAGCCGATATGGTGACTTTCATGCTCGTAATCAGTCTTTTAATACCCACCGTGACTCTGATTGCACCGATTTCCTTGCGATCAAGTGCAGCTCTTGAATTGAAAACGTTCCGCGAAAAAACCGTGTGGTGCAGCTTATACACATGGTACGGCGTTCCTGGCGGGCCCGCGGGCATGTGGGGCCTTGATGCCTACCAAAAAAATCGAAGCTCCCAATGGCTTACCGATCTCTCAATCGCAACGAATCTAAGCGCAAATAATGGCACGATCAAAGGCGAAATCGAAAATTACGGAGTGCTCGCCTTGCATTTCAATGTTAAAACATCCGCATTTGCAAAAACACGAATATACTTCGAACTAAACATAAGCAGCAATGCAACCGACAAAGGCGATATGAAAATGGTGATAGTATCGGGAGGAAAAAGATATTCCACACCGCTATTAAACGAATCGAACACGCAAAATACATTCCACATCCTCAACAAAGTGTTTCCGCTCCATTTCACACAAGAAGGAAATACCACCGATAACGAATTCATTGCAATCATCCAAAATTTCAATACCACCGGGTCATATGAGTTCACCGTTGATTATTTACAAACAAGCATGTGGAAGCACTATGACGAAGATTATCACACATATGAAGGGGACGATGGCTATTGGTACAACGATCCGCCAGTACATCCTGCCGTGGCTCATCGAGTCTATTACGATGGTCTCAAATGGCCGGAAATCCCCTCTTATGGTCGCTATAACCATTCAAAATGGAATGAAGTCAAGCCAGAAGATGCTATCCAATACGGCATCTACGACTCGCTTGACCCGATCGTAGTAAAAGCTCAGCTCATGCTGATGGAAAAAGCCGGCATCGACGTCGTTCAAGTGATGCATCCATGGAGCCTTCAAATTTTCAAATACATCATCGACATCGCTAAATCCATCAATTCCACACTCAAATTCTTCATTTATGGACACCCGGATCTTCAATACGTGAAAAATGTAATGGATATCGCATACTCGGCTGAATATCGAAATCATTATTACTTTATTAATGGAACAAGGCCGGTATATAATTGGGGGTGGACAGGGCTCATGGAAAAACCCATCCAAAACTACCTCGAAGAACTTTACTATATAAGAACAATGATTCCGGAAATTTACATCGTGGGAGATGTATATTCCAGCCCCTATTTAATGCGCGAAGAATACATGGGTAACGGATTCCTCGATGGCTGGTACTACTATGACACTTCGGCATTTTATCGACACGGTTGGGGCGATCCCGAGACCTATAATTACCAAGCAGACGGAACCTTATTGCCATTTAATCAATGGGGCCATCTTGATCGAATTTTCGGATCTATTTCAGCATTGGCCCATTCCTACGGCGTTTCATATACCGCAATCGTTATTCCGGGCACGGACAACACCGCTGTTCATGGGTTTAAAGGAAGCCCGATGTTTGATGGAAGAACCGGAACAATCAACACACGATCTAACGGATTGACCTACAATCGCTCGTGGGAAGCAGCAATCATGGCCAACGCTGATCATCTCTGCATCGTTTCATGGAATGAACTGCACGAAGGGACCGAAATCGAGCCTACGATTCAAAATGGCACATTTTACATCGATTTGACCATGCAATGGATTGTAAAATTCAAAAATTAAAGGTTTAACCCCCTTTTTTATCATTATAGGATTAATCGATTGATCTGTGCAGAGCGTGTATATTCAACGGGAATGTCCCTAAGCCCGCTATTTTTTTTCATATTTGGCGAATTTCAAATCTAATTTCTCTAAATACTTCGTTTCTTTATCTTCAATATACCCGTTCAATATACCAAGCGCTTGATTCAACTCTTTGTAGCGGGCATCGGCTTCCGTGCCATCGGGCATCTCCTTCCAGTTGTTTACCGCCTTACCCGCCGCTTCAACCCTCGGTTCGAATTGCTTCTTCAATTCTTTATCCTCAATGCGCGCAATAGCCTCTTGCGCTTTTTTCAATTGGTCTTCCAGCGTCTGTATTCTTTCGGCCTTAGCGGCTGCCTCCTCAAACAAACGATAAATCGACATACTTGTAAAAATCACCTCCGTATACAGCGCATAATATCCGAACAGCGTGGTGCTCATCAGTTGATCGAAGATATTCAAGATATCCCTCAGAACCGCCGAATCTTCTTCGCTGAGCAGTTCCGTCGGTTCTTCTGTCTTGCCGTGTCCGACGTCATATACACGAGCCCCGTGTTCGATCGCGTTCGTATATGATTGTGCATCTACATTCTGATCATCGCGAAACTTTAAATACTTTTCGATACCCAGAATCTGATCGATCAGCGGGCCTTCGGGCATGCCCGTCCCTTCTCCGTCGAACGCCGTCTGTCCGCTTGCATTTTGGAGATCCGCTACCGATCCGCCCATCGGATCGACCAAAGGCGGCTGTTCCGCTTGATATAGATGCGCGCTTCCCATTTCTGCGTATTTTTGAACGATATTCACTTTGGAAACTCGCTCTTTAAGCCTATTCAATGTAAAGGTATATGCATTATACTCGTGCGTTCTCCATGAGTCCAAAAAGGTCTGTATCGCGATCATTATATCTTTATTTTCCTCGATGGCTTTCAAACAATCTTGAACCATGCTGTCGGGATTCTGTGGCTCGTCTTTTTGTTGTTCCGTTGGTTCTTTTTTCGATTGAAGGGGTGGACGCCTCGGTACGAGGTTGGTAAAGGGATTGTTCTTCGATGAAGCCGATTCGGTGAACGTGCTGGGGGCATTTTTCAGCATTTTGACAAATTCGTAATACCTTTTTTTGGATAACAAGCGGTTGACCGAACACGCTACGATATAAATTTCCGACAATTTTTTGACCAAGGGGTCTTGGGTGATTTCGATGAGGATTCGCTCGGTCACGGCCTTAAGAAGGATCGTGTTGCTGAATTTCGATAGCGGATCCGGAGTCGAGCCTTTTTGGCCTTGCGGTTGATCTTTATCTTCAGTTTTCTTTTTGAAATCTACGGTTTTCTTTTCCGAATCTGCGGATTCTGAGTCACTCGTGGGTTTTTCATTGAGTTTATTTGAGAGGTTCTTAATTATGGTGCCATTATACGACCATTCCGCGTTGTTCGGAAAATTTTCTTTCAAGATGTTCGTGAGGGTGTTGGAGACGGTAGTTTTTAAATGTAAGGCATTGATCATATTCATCCTGGGCGAAAGCTGGAGATACTCCCAATAGTCCGAGCGTTCAAAGTTTTTGATCATCTTCTCGTCGAAGGGGATATACGCCTTGCCGTTGATCAGCGCATCGACGATCCGCATCACATCTTTGTGCATCTGCAGCAAACTGCCGAAATGGATGAAGAATCTTCGGGCTTTGCTCCCGGTGAAAACGGCGTACATCGCATATAAGCAGTAGAGTTCATCGGTGGGTTTAAATTCGGTTATCTTTAGTGCTTGTGTTCTGAGGATGATGGTTAACAGATAA
>CAZUTM010000157.1:0-11097 GCA_964623665.1 uncultured archaeon | reverse complement strand
TAAATTTATATTTGTTAATAACGTTTTAACCTCTAATTAAAAAAACCTTCATAATCTTACCTTTTTCCTTTTATATTTTCATTTCTTACATTCTTTCGTATTTTCTATTCATACGCGTGAGGCTAACGTAGATTTCAAACCAAATTTACTATAAGATACTCCGGTTCGTTAAATACATGTGCGCAAATAGAACATCCTTCGAGAATATAAAAAAAAAGGAATATTGAAAACGTCTTTAGTTGTAGCGTTTCAGTTCGACCAGATAAACAAAATAGGCCGTGATAAGTACCGTCAAATAGAACATTGGATTTGCAAATAAGACCCAAATAGGGAAGTATTTTCCAACCACCACGATATAGGCGATGATCATTACTCCTTGGAAAATTAAACCTCCGCGGGCCGTTCGTTTGGTGTTTCTGAAATTCCGGATTACATAATTCTGCAAATTCACAAAGCCCCATAGGAATAAAAATGGAAAGATCAAACCGTAGAGCGATAGCGTGTAATAAGAACCGAGGGTCATTCGGTTGAACCACAATATCCCCCATTCGTCGAAATAAAGCGGTGCGATAAGAATCGGTCCGATGAACACATAAATGGTTGGCACCAACAGTAATAAAGTATCTTTAAGTTCCAAATTGCCCGCTTTTATATGATTTTTCACGAACAGCCGCTTAAAGAGATTGTGATCTTTATCAAAAGTCTGTAAATTGTACTTCCCGAAGGTTTCTGGACTTATTGCTTTCCAAAGGGGTCCAGTGATGATATTTGCAATGGAAATAACCGTTAGAAGTATAATGATAAACCACAGCGAAGTTTCAAAGGCGAATCCGTTGATGTATTTATAAATTCCCCCGATGGATGTTGGTTTTGTGTCTTTCAAATTGAATGAATGGGTCCGAACGGTCTCACCGGATTCGGTTTTCACCACCACGGTCAGTTCATGTGCACCCGTTGAATATTCTTGCGGATTATATGGCAATATCCATAAATTATTACCCACATTCGTGAGATTTCCTAAGGATCTCCCATCGATATATACTTCTGTTGATAGCACGCTTTTGGGATCGAATATAAGCACGCGAATCTCATTTTGATCGATGAGCCTGTCGACACGAGTATTTGGACTATAGAACCGTGAGTCCGTCGGGGTTGTTATAGTCACGGCCGGGTAGCTCCCCACCACTTCTTCGGAAAATGAATAAATATCGTTATCGATTGAAATGATTCGATATGCTTGTTTAGTGCTGAATGCTGGCACCATTAAATCGAACACTGAATCCGGTTTTGCATAAATCGGTCTTAAGTGAACATGTCCCGTGAAGATGGCGGGCGCTCCGCTTTCATCGATTAAGTTTCGAAATGTTTTTCCGGAATCGGATTTTTCGGAGCGCGTATGTAAAATTGGGATATGGGCAAACAAAAGGGTCTGATTAAAATCGCCGGGAACATTGATATGCTTTTCCAGATTATTGAGTTTGTCCTTTTTCATTTCTCCCCATAAATTAAACGGATTTTTCATTCCAATTTCCTTTACATCATCGATCACGATAAATTGATAGAGTCCAAACGAAGTATTCATTTGAATTTGATATTGCGTTTGGGGATAAATATTCGTGGTAAACATGGTTCGGTTTTTGGATTGATACATCTCGTGATTTCCGATGGTCGCAAAAAATCGATCCGTAAGGTTATACTTGCTGATTGTGGTATTGATTACTTGATATTCCCGAAAATCTTGTTCGTGTTGGCCCTTTGGCAAATCTTGAGCCTCAACAAGATCGCCCGTAGCCATGATTAATGCAGGGTTCACGATAGAGATGGTTTCATTGCAAAATTTATCAAAATTCGAAATGGTGTGCGGATGATCCATTTGAATGTGAATATCCGATAATTGAACAAAATAAACGATATTTCGATTGCTGCTGTTGATAATTCCTTGGCTTGGCGTGAATTTTTTAATTGTGACATCTTGAAAGCCTTGCTGTGCGGGACTTAGTTGTTGTTCTGCTGAATTCGGTGTTTCCGTGCCAAATAGAAGTGATAGGCCAAGAGAAGCAAAAATCAAAAGGATCAATAATCGGTTCGCAAAATGCTTCTTCATGATGTTTTATGCGCGGTTTGGGCTTTTTTATTTTTTGTTTTTTCATGTTTGTGAGTAAATTTTTTCATGAACACCATTCTTCAATTGCCATATTTCATGGATTCGTCTGCTTGGACTAGAATTATAATTATACTCCAAGAATACAAGAAGTTGAATGTTTAAAATAAGCGATTCTTTCGTTCCGAATGAATTTATCGTTTCTTTGACCTCTTCAATAGTGTCGCAATGTAAATTTCCCGCTATTGCGAGATTCGGATTCTTTTGGGGTATTTTCAAGAACTCTTCAGCCGATCGACTCCAAACGTATCCAAACCAATTTCCGGATCCGATTTCGTGAACCACATAACATTGGGGTTCTTGAATTTTCGAAATATCTTCATGTAGTTGAGCGGTATATATTTTCAATTGCTCGAACTCGGGTCTCAATGAGAGCATTGCACCCATAATGGTGGTTTTACCCGCGGCACCGGGTTTAGCTCCCACTAAAAATGAGTGCCTAGTTTTCATGGCTGTTTCGATTATTTTAATACATTCTTCCGGAATGGTTCCAACAGAGACTAGATAATCCCAAGGGAGCATAGATCCTCCTCGTTGATTGAGGGATTCGATGAATTCTTGATTTTGGTGTGAATAATTCACGATCGATCACTTTTTCTTTCGATATTCTATGTTTTTTCTTGTGTTATGATATTTTCCGAATTTTGAACCTTTCTTTTTATCTTTTTCTTTGCTTTGGATAACATCCTTGTCTTGGTTAATCGATTTGTCCGAATTTTGACTGTCAATGTCCGTCTTTTCATTTATTCCTTTGGAGATTGCTTGTTCATAAAGTTCGGGATGAGTATTTTGTGCATTTCTCAAAAAATTCAGAAAATTTTCTACACTCGGTTGAATTTCTTTGTTTTTCACCATTTCATTCCATTTTCCGATAAAAATTTTATCTCCTTCAATGGCAAACTCCGTGTCTTTGGCTAATTCGAGCATCTCCTCTGTTTTTATCCGCTTCCCTTTTCCTAATCCTTCACAAATCTTTACAGCAAACGGAGATATGCCTATTATTGTATTTCTTTTGTTTGAATCTTCTGAAATTCCGATTGGAAATTGTCTGCATGCCAAGGGTCTTAATTCATAAATTTTGCATTTTTTTTCTTCATCAAGCATCACGCATCTTCCACCGGCTCCCCGCAACATCCCGATGAACGCTGGCCCCTTCTCGGTTTCCAATGGTATCGTTAATAATTTCTCTTGAAGCAGCTCTATTTCTTTTTGATTAAAAACATAAAACCCAATTACATTGAGAACGGTTTTGAGTTCCTCACCAAACAAAAACCAGCGATGAATATCTTGAACCGTAACGGTGATAAATAAGCGTGGATCGGAACAACAAGCACCGCACTTGGTGCATCTGAAATTAATGGGGTTTTTGGGTAAAGAAAATTCGCTTTCCAATAGACTCCCCAGAAAAAATTGCGGAAAATCAAAAAACTTTTTGTCTTCATTAATATATTTGGTGCATCTTGAAAAAAACTCTAAAGATTTTTTGCTTGATTCCGCAACCATTGCAGAATTTCGGCCGTTTTCTGAATTATAACTTGGTTCCGCAACCATTGCAGAATTTCGGCCGTTTTTCGAAATATTTTCCGCAACTTGGGCATGTTATTGCTTCAACATCAGGTCTTTCCATTGGATACATCAAAGTTAATGCGACTAAACTCCAATATAATAGATTCAATTCCAACCGATACCCTTCAAAATCGGATGCCCATCCCAAGCCCGGCGGCATCAATTCAACCGAACTATCAAAATATTCAACATTCAATTGAAGATACTTCATAATTAATTTTCCTTCTTCACTTGCATGGTATCCTAATTGGAACATCGTACAGAGAATCATGGCGGAAACGGTCGGCGAATTTTTAATCGAGCCATCTTCATGAAGTACAGACTTCAATTCATTAAAGAATTCGTCAATCATCGGATATTGCGCATTCGGATCGATTGTTTTAATGAGCGTTACATGGTAGAAGATATCAGGGAAAAATTCGACCATATCATTTGATTGCAAGATATTGTAATTGACCATTTTATTCAGTATCGATCGGAAATTTTGGAAATCTATTGCAATTCCATGTCGCTCGAGTATTCGTAGAGACGAGAAAATATAGGGGTTTGTGTACAGCGCACTGATTTCCATGTTCTTTGCCTCTTCCATTAGCACTAAATAGATTGCATTCAAGTCCAATCTGCTCAATAGGGCCATCTCTTCATATATTGATAATCCGTAGAAAGTGCTTCTGGAGTCGGGATAGTCCAAACCGAAACCTGAAAACCCATTCGCGAGTCGATAGGGGGCAGTTTTTTGATAGATCAGGTTCGAATCGAAGGGGATTTGGATATTTGCTATCCTATGAACCACTATCCATTGATGCAACACGCTTAAATCAGAGAATATTTGATCTCGAAAGTTCGATAATCCTTGTAAATTCACTTTCATGAGGTCTAAAATATCCGGATTGAGAATCGGGAATCTTCCAAAGAACTCGTAGAAATTTTGCGGAAGCAAACTGACTTTCTTGACGATCGGTTGCTGAACGACCACCTGTTGATAATCGGGCTGGATTTGTTGAGTCTTGGGTTCTTCTTGCCAACCCGCTTCATCAAAAAGGTCTTTTTCCGTGATATAATTTTCCGCATTAAATTGCGTTATGGCCGATTCTTCTAAATCTTTATGTAGAAGAAATTTGGAGAGCGTTTGTTTTACGATAACATTTTCATTTTTAATATACCATTCGATTACATTGATTCCTTCATGGATATCCGCGAGGGTACTTGTTATCGTGAAATCAAGTCCAATTTTTGCATTTCGTAACACCGATAGCACGGATTTAAGGCATTCCACCAATGAGAGTTCGTTTAATGCATTAATGCTCTCATAGAATTTTAGACCTGCCATAATCGAGTGTACTGTGGGAATTATATCATTCTTCAAATTAAGAGGAACGCCGTTTTTCAATCTTGAAGATATTATATTTTTAATTTTCAATCTCAATTCATTGGAAAGTTCGCTTTCGACATTCAGTAATTTATACGTTTCATAAATTAAGTAAAGTTGATAAGTCGACAAATTTTCAAGTAGCGTGTCAGAGAAATCATCGTGAGAATATCTTGTTAGTCCCGTTATTAGTTTAGGAGATAACTTCAAGCCCATTTCTCCACATGTTAGAACAATGTAATGTGTTAGAAAGGTCTCTTGAAATAAGGGGCATTTATTTTTATTCACAAGATTCATGAGGAATTGCTGGAGATATCTTTTAATCTCGGATGAATCCAAGCCTGCATTCAGTGATTTCGTTAATTTTGCACCGATATAAAACACTAAAGGATATCTTTCATCAATATTTGGATTTCGTTGGCTCCAATCATTGATTTTTTCTTTTAAATAAATTTTTACGATATCGGGGATATTATAATCAAATTTAAAGTCCGAAAAGATATTATAGATATAATAAATGCTTTGTAAGTCCCTCTCCATTTTCTCCATTCTAAAAACGGTTTGTAGATCGCTTGATATCGTTTGGATTTTGTTTTGTATAGCGTTTTTAATATCAAAATACCATCCGATGAATTGAACGAACTCGGGATAAGCCGTTCTAAGTAAAATTATTTTATCAAGAGTATTTCGATTAATCAATTCAAAATCCGCTAAATTTGTTATCAAAGATTTTTTATCGGAACTCGCCAAAAACGATAAAAAGTTTTCACCGATGATTTTCGCTAAAAGTGGTTGAAACTCATTGATCAACCAATCAATATACGTGGTATATTCCGGTCTGGGCAGAAATTCCTTATATTTTGACCTAATCGTTGCAATGATTTCTTTATTAAATCCAATAGACTCAATTGCATTTATTATGGTATTCAAAATGGTCTGCAACTTAAATTTATAACTCGAATCCGCATAGTTGATCTGACCTTGTAAATCGAGATTTTCATTGATAAAGTATTGCTCAATATAAAGATATACCGCATTTTCAACTTCTTCAATAATGTTAGAGGCTACTGATTTGATTTTGTTGTATGATTCCTTGACTAATTCCATTTCTACCAGTCAGAGATTTGCTCTTAAGGAAAATAAAACTTTTGCTTTCGTATCTCTATTTTAACATTTATGTCAAATACTAAATTCTATCGTTTTAAAAGCCCCAAAAAACAAGCATGAAGGGTTCGAATCTCGTGGTGTGCTATTTTCAAATTTCTACCCTTTTTCTCAATATATCGCTGATTCCGGTTCCCCGCCTAGTTATTAAATTCGAGATCAAAATAAACACGCTTTGATAAAAGAACAAGAAAAAAGCATTAAAGGTATTCATTATTTTTTAGAATTCGCTAAACAATAGGGGCATTCGGACCATTCGGGTTCAACTATTTTTTTGCATATTAAGCAGAGTGATTTATTTCCTATTGGTTTTGCATTCTGAAGTTTCGTATCCAAGAGATTTGGATCTTGATTTGTGATTACGCAATTGGGGCAGCGCGGTTCATCAATAGGAAATCTATACCCGCATTGCGGACAATCTTTTTGTTTCTTCAAAGCTTGGTTGGTTTGTTCCAAAATCATTTTGGACAGCACCAGGTTTTGGTTTAAACTATTAATTTTGCTTTCAAGAAAGGCCGCTTTTCTATCAAGATCAAGGCCCTTTTCTTGCATCTTAATTTGCATGGTGGAAGGAGATTTGGTGGTAAGAAGCGCAGCGATGTCCTCTTCAGTTTCCGGTGCCTTTGAAGATGTTTTAGATTTTTGATCGAGATCGACGGTTTTCACGGAAGGCTCTTTCAAACGTTCTTTCACTAATGATTTTCGCTCGGAGATCTTTGGCTCGGCTTTTGGTTCTTCTTCCTTTGAATGTTTTAACTCTGCTTCTAAACCCGACATTTTTCCTATTGCAGAAGCCCCAACAACCCGTTCGCGACGTTTAGATTTCTTTACATCCTTTTCATCAATTTTTTCAATCGATTGATCGATTTCTGATAAGGTCTTTTTCATTTTCTGTTTTTTTATCATCATCGGAATAATCGAGAGAATCGCTATTCCGACCACAACGATTACTATAATTCTCCAATCGATATCAAGGGTTATTCCGCCACCGGTTTGGGGTTTTTCATCGGTTATTATTAAAAATCCGGTTTGGGTATAATTCCCGACTTGGTTTGAATTATCTGTCATATTGATGAAAAGATCATAGGTTCCCGTTCCATAGGCACTATCTTTAATGGTTTTTAGGTTAACGGTCGCTTTATACCTCCCGGATGTTTCAAGTTCATAAAGACTTATCCGATAAGGAAAAAGATTCGGTGAATTTTGCTTCACGAGAAAAATATTGACTGATATTAATGGCCTGTCGGGTGTGAAATAGATATTTATGGTGTTTTCGAAGTAAACCTCATTACTTGTGAGATTTTCTGGGCCGATCATCATGAATACCGATCCTTCCAAGATCTTTGGTGCGCCCGACTGTGCAAAACCCATTTTAATTTGAGTTGATGCCAAATATAGCGAAATACACATCCATGCAAGGAATAACCATCCGATCATACGTTTTTTTGGAATTTGCATACAATCACTTCAATTTTTTATTTAAATCGCTTAAGATTTTCAATGATTTCAATGGCTCGCCCAATTCCCAATATCCGGTCTCGGATTTAATAAGTAATCCTTTAGTTTCATATTCGGAAAATTTTCGGTAAATTGTGGATTTTGAAACCTTTGTTTCAAGCAATTCCACCACCGTTTCAATCTTTACCGGAGAATTTTCCGAGACGCAGAGAAAAATGGCTAATTCTTTGATTTCGGCAGCATCTGCAAGCAATTTCAAAGTCCGATATATTCCGATGTTTTCTGAATTCGCCACTTTTATTTGATCTATAAATTCTTTGGTTAGAAGTTTGATCAAAGCATCGGGAACAGATGAATCCATTGAATCACCATTTTGCGTATCAATAAGCGACTAGTGGTGTAAAAATGAGAATCAAAAAAATATAAAGGTTTTGTAAAAAAAAATGATGTGTTTATCTTCTTTTAGCTGCTTGCATTCGCTTCTTCATCAATTCTTGTTCTTTCTTTCTCTTGGCTTCTTCTTCTTTCCCGGATTTCTTTAATTTTGCTTTTTTCTTTTCCTCACGGGCTCTCTTCTGTTCCTCAGTCATCGTTTTATTCTTCACTATGCGAATAAAAATAATGGAAAAGAGAGATACGACGGCAACAAAGATTAACCAATAAAGATAGACCAAGATACAAGAATTCAATTGCTCATTTGGAACCACCGTAAGAGAATGGCCACTAATTATATTGAGTATGAAGTCACTTGTTCCGGTACCTGAAAACACATAAATTAAGAGATATGCAATTCTTGCGGTTGGAGAAGGAATTGTGTTTCGAAATTCTATTAGTTCGGTGGTATTTTCATTTGTATTTGTGGTTCTTGCTTGAGAATAGGCTACCAATTTCTCTTTGGGGTAATCAAACCGACAGTGGCTAATATCCCATCCGATCATCTTTTGTTCAACATTGGGATCTTGTTCAACAAATAGCATCATATCGAGATCCAGAGTGCCGGAATAATTCAATTGAAGAACCAAGAGATCTTGGTATGGAACTTCAACCGTTAAAAAGATCCAAGCAGTATCTTCCCATCGCTGCTCAGATGTAGATTTTAACTGACCCGTTATTAATGAACTTCCATTTCCTTGAACCGTATTCGTTTCTGCTCTCGAGAGCACGCACATATTCGCAAGCATTAGGAACGTAAATGCAACTAAGAACCCTTTTTTCCCAGTATTAGATTTCTGTTTCAATTTTCACACCTCACATAACTGTTTTTTGACATCTTGGACAAATGGTCGCATCTGCAGATAACAACCACCCGCAATGTTCACATTTTCTAATTTTTGATACTCCGGAGTCCAACGGCGATTCTTTTTCCACTTTCATTGTTAAGAATTCATCTTCGGAAATATCTTGTTTCTTAGCAAGGGACGCTAATGCGGAGAATTGTTTGTCCAGATCAAAATCTTCATCTTCATTAAACACTTCTTTATAGGTTTTCTTGACCTCTCTGGATGTTCGAACTGTTTTCGTAGCTTTAATGGAAGTATATGCAAATAATCCAAGTAACCCGATAATTCCACCTAACACATAGGGCATTGCAACAAAGTTATCCCAATTAATATCTCTTTGCGGGTTTTCCATGGTTATTTTTTTACTTATTTCACTATGTAAGCGTGAAGGATTTCCCTCTTGGTTAAATAAAAGTACCGTATAATAATAGGTATTAATACTTAAACCCGTATCTACATATTTGAATCCATCCGCAGCTAATACATCAGAGGTATACTCCACTCTACCTATGCAATATTTATCGCCAGGGAATCTTCCTAATATATTAAGCATTTCTGTGACCGATAAACTATTAAGATAGTCAATAGAAAATGACGTTAATGAACGATATATCAAATAATGCGACATTCTCGCACCGCTCCCGACCCCAAATGAAACCTCTATTTTATATTTTCCATCGTCCGGTGGGAGTGCAAAAATCGATTTAGGTTCAACGGTAGACGGTCGTTGGTTATTTAAAGTCAAACTCACTATTGAAGCATTTGTTAACCCAACCCTATCCGTACAGTTTAATACAACAGCAAAATACGTATCATCCTCACCTGAAATCGTTCGGTATTGATAGGCATCCATTCGATATTTAACGACTGAATGTGAGCTATTTATCGGTGTAATAGTTCCATTTCCATCCGGGATATATTTTTTAGAACTTTGTATTATTGAAATCGAGTTAGGGGTCGAATGATAAATATGAGCGGTCCTTATATCCGCGGAAACCAACCACTCCATCTGAACATCATAACCAACAAGCTGATTTGGTTTAGGCGTAATAATTGCGATTGAAGGAATGGTGTTATCTATCAATACGGTGATATTAAGCGTATTATTGTTCCCAAAGGTATCAGAAGCCTCGAACATCACATCATAATTACCATCTAAGTTTCTCCAAGCCGAATCCACCCATATAACGGTTCTCCAATTCAGTTCCCATACATTTCCGCCGATATAATTCATCAAACCTGTGGTATTATCTATGTTTTGAACACATTTAATAAACGAGAGCGTTGAATTCTTATAATACATTGTGATATTTGCAGTATCTGTCGATGACTGGACTCTTACTTTATATGTTCCGGTAATTGCAGTCCCGTTAAGGGCGTTTATATCCACCACAACTGGTTTAGTATTATCTATTAATACATAGGTTCCAAATACACTACTCACGTTTGACCATCCAGCTCTATCGTATGCTCGTAAATATAAGTTCGAATAATTTCCATCCGGAAAACTTGTGCTGACCCATGTTAATGTATTTGCAGCATTCCAACTTTGATTTCTTGCCAATAATGTGGTTCCATTCCATAATTGAACATAATCGATGCGAGAACAATTGTCAAAAGCATTGAAAGTTACCGTTATATTCCCGATTCCATATTTATTGGGTAAAACATTCCTACCTAATGAATCCACCATGGAAACAAAGGATACCAGTTGGGGTTGGTATATATCCACGCTTATTGCTTCATGAATAATCGCTTCATCGAGCATCCTTTGGTCGCTTGCATTTACCAATATTAAAATATTAAGGTAATCACGCGTCATGACCCATGTATAATTATAATTCTTGTTTGGATCATTTACTATGGTGGTAATATGAATCCAGTCATTCGGATTTACTGGAGGAGAAGTTCCCTCGTAGTAATAATAGCTGACTTTGTATATATCCGGTGCAAAAGTAATATTTAAATTTAGATTATCATTCGTTGCGGTACCGTTTAAGGGATTAAGGAACTCTAAATTGGGGCCATCTCTATCATACATTTTATACAGTGCCCGTTGCTCATTAGTGGTGGTGCTATAGTATACAATATGAACATTC
>CAZUTM010000156.1:2808-11174 GCA_964623665.1 uncultured archaeon | reverse complement strand
ATTACGTTTTCAATTGAATCGACTTTTTACTGCATAAAATCGATTTATCAAAGTGTTATCAAAGAAATGAAATTGTACATTGAACCGAGCAAATTAAATGTTCTTTTTTCATTATCAGATAAAGTTTATTGGAGATTTTAAATACTGAATGAAAATTCTAATTGATGTGAGAAGAAAAAATAAATGGAAAAGACAAGTTCGGTTCGATTTTATAAGCTCATTGGTTTTTCAAAAGCTTCGGTCATTTTTGCCTTTTCGATTGCCTTCTTTAATTTATCGGAGGCCTCTTCTTTGGAAATTTCCAATTTGTCTTTCGTGGGTGCAAGATGCTTAATGTTGCACGCTCTTCGTTTTACTTTTAAGCCTTCAACTAAAACGTTGTTTTTATCGATGATATTTATTACAACACATCGATAATTGGCTTCTCGACCACGGGTTTTGATGCAAACCCTACCAATATCATAAACACTCATTCATGTCACCATGATGATTTACACGCCTACGCTGATTTTTCACAGCATCGACGATGTTAGTTTAAAAAAGGTACTTTGTTTTATAAACATTCTTATTTCCAAATCGCAGTGCGCGAATAAGATTATTTCGGATTTTATTTATTCATAAAAAATTGATACGTTTATTGCTTTTTGAAGACCATTAACACTTATTTCAATTGGTACATTCTGCTTTTGTGAGAATCGGTTTTTTCACACCTTTCTTCACCGCATTAATAACAACATCGAAAACCTCTTGAATATTCAGGTTTGTGACATCAAGAATCAAATCGAAGTTGGCTAAAATCAAGCCGCCATCGAGAATGTCGATTCCATACAAGTCAATGAATCGCTGTCGCTCGACCGATTCCCTTTTTTGGGTCTCCTCAATTATCTTATCCAATGTCACATTATCTCTTTGTCTCATTCTTTCCAACCGGACATCTTTAGCACATTTGAGTAAGATACAATAATCTGCAAGATCGCCTAAGATGTAGGGCGCCACTTGCCCGTCAAATATCATGCTTTTTCCGGATTCTGCCAATTCTTTGGTCATCTGATCCAATTCTAAATCAATTTCGGGATGGTCAATAGCGTATACAGAAAAATCTTGCAAAGACATTTGCTTTTGTTGGGCCAGTTTTCTAAATAAATCGCCGGAAGAATGATGCTCGATATTCAATTCCTTCGCAATCATTTTGGCAATTGTGGATTTACCCGTGCCGTGGAGTCCGGATATCACGAGAATCATGGATTCTATCACCACTTATACAAAAAGGGAAAAGAAAAAAATACTTATTGTGCAGATGTTGAATTATATTCAATAACTTTGATTTTGATTTTCTTTTCAACACATTGCGCGCAGAGATTCCCTCCGAAAATTCTTTCGGGCCTTCGTTGGCTTTTCGGCAATTTTCGAATTTGATAGGGCCTCTTTGCCGGTACGCCGGCTAAAATAGTGCCGCAATCTGCACAGTGTGCTTTCTTCGGTTGCTTCTTGAAATAATGGATTCTTGTTTCGCCCCCGGGGGATCGATAGGCTCGCTTCGCGCGGGAGTGAGTTCTGTATGCTCCTCTAACCATTTTTTTTCACTTGAAACGTTATAAGAAATAAAGTGAATCGTGCTTTTTTAAGGATTCTTTTTTTCTTCTTGAATCATGGCCAAAAAGCTTTGATATGTGCGATAGAATCGATCTTCAAAATATTTTTTACTTTGAAGATTCAACGACTGGGTTTGTAAAAAATGAAGAAGCTCTCTCTCAATACTCACGATTTCTGCAAAGATTGGATTAATTAGATCAATGGGTTCTATAAGCAACAAGAGTTCGTGAATCAAGCCGCGCAAAAATTCGATATCGATGGTTTCCATGACTTGAAAATAATCTAAGATCGTGATAAATTTCGAAGTTATTTGAGATGTCTGTTGAGCGAATTGAAGGGGCCGGGTGTGCAATTTATCTTCACGCCGATCTAAATCGGAAATTTTTATTTTTTTGATCGTATCAAGTATTTCAAAGGGATTTGAATCTAAGGGAAGCTCCTTCAAGATTTCTTTATAGTCCATATTTTTCTCTTCAAAATACAAAATTAATTGGTCTAATTCGGAGGCGAGGGAAAGATATTTATTTTGATAAAAACTGGCGGGAACTCCACCATTTCGATAGGTTTTATCGAGCATGGCAAAAGTCTGAAAGATCCCGAAAAGATCGGCTTTCAATTCGAGAATTGATTTCGGCACACTAACGCCTCCGTGTATAAAAAGTAAAAAAGAAATTATGTTAAATAGTTTTGGGTTAAATTCAGATTCCAGCCCAGCGTAGGCCTCAAAAAGAAGAATACATACGCCAGCAAAATGCTCACAACAATGGATGCTATTAACACTCTCAAGGTTTCAGTTTTTGCGACATCTCGAATCGCAATCGATATCGTAATTGGAAGCCACCCGAGCATCATGACGATATTAAGAAAATCGATAATGGCCCAAACCGGCGAGTTGAACATCGCTGCATAGAGCGTCGCTAAATCCTCAAAGGATCCGGAATCGTTATATATTCTGGTATCGGAAATATTAACAATTGGAAGGAATATCGCAACCAAGAGAAATGCTAACGCATTAACCACCAAAGTGGGTGCCAAAGCATATCCCAAAATATATGGCATTTTTAATTTCTTTTTCTTTACAAGACTTGGATATGTCCCGCCTATGTCCGATTTCAACTCGCTATCCTTGCTCTTTTCTTCAGTCTGCCGCTTTTTCATTATTTCATTTAATCCGATTGCAAAGTTCGCGCCAAGTGTATAAATATAAATCCAAGTAAGAAACAAAATCATGTAGTAGATAAAACCAAATATGAAGAAACTGAGCCAAACTTGAAAATCCATGATCCAGCGCCAATAAAATGTGGTGAACGACATCGTCACATTACTCCATCGATCTATCGTTGTATGCCACAATATCGCTGAAGATAATAAGCCGAAGAGCATGGCATTGAAGAGAACAATTAACCAGAACCCTGATTTATTGGGATTTTTTGAGATCATCCAAAAAGCACGAGACGGATCTTTGAGAACCAAAAAGATTTTCTTTAAAGTCTTGGTCTCTGTTTTCGTATCCGTCCATTTCTCTTCTATTCTCCGAAATATCTTTACTTTTTCCAACGGTTCAAGCCTTAAGCGCGTTCCGCAGAATGTACAAACAAATTCTTCCGGATGATTATCATTACCGCAGTGAGGGCACCTCATTTCGATTCTCCGTTTTCTTTCTCATAACTCATTTTGGTCTTTTGCTTATTTTAACTTTTCTTCACTCATTTCGCTTTGTATATATCCTTTAAATCAAGAGGATGCGCGCATTCGGGACATTTTTTCTCAAACCGATGAAAATATTCGAGAAGATGATCTTTATGATACGGTCGTTTGCAAAACGGGCAAATCAACAGATTAACCGCAATTTCATAAATGGGACGGTCACAAATTCCGCAATTCGGAGTTCGAACCGATTTAATTATGATTGTATCTCCATTGATTTCGCCATTTATTTTTTTCTGCTCAATAAACAAGGAGACCAACGCTTTAACCTCTTTTACGCTCATTTTTTTAGCTTTTGCCAATTCTATGATATTGGTATATGCACGGTAATGAATCGTTTCTAACAATAATTTTTCCGAGACTTCCATTTTGCTTTTCCATGTATTCAAATATAACACGATGCCCGTGATTATTGATATCATTCCAAGGTAGAAAAAGATGTTATTAAAAACCATAAGAATATTTTCAAAGGCATAACTGCTTGATTGAACGATCCACATACTCATAAATATAACCGAAAGGGCAATTACACCGGACGCCACGAAATTCCAAGTTCGGATTTCTTTTAAACGAATGGCAAGCTTTGTCCGGTTTACCAATCGACTTTTTCTTCCGCTTCCTTGAATATCGAATTCGGATCTCTCCAATTCAATTTTTCTTTTTTCTAATTTAACGATTTTCTCCTTTTCTTGCTCTACATTCGTGTCTCCATGATTTTCCAATCCGCTCATTCGCTTTCACCCTCAATTCGCATCTCCGTGTTCGCTCTTTTAGAGCGCAATCTTCCATCCTTCAGATACTTTTTCAATAGTGTATTTGCATTCAAAAAGCTTTTCAACAATTTCCATATTCGTTTTCGCATGTGAGGTAATTTCATTCACGGTGAAACAGGATCCCCTTTCGCACCTCGGCATAATTGGAATTATTTGATCCGCTGTCCATGCATCGATTGCGGATGGATCTACATAACATTTTCTTAGAGAATCGCAATATTGCTTGGCTAATTCTTCGGAAGGTAGTTTCAATTCTCCCAAAAACATTCCGGTCCCTTTTACACAACCGCTATCAAACTCGAGAAATCCGGATAAGCCAACGCCGGGTGAAAGCGTTTCAACATAATCACAAGTGATAGTATGGATATCATTGATATTGAGTTCAGCGGTCTCTTTCTTGATGGCTTTTTCGATGCGCTCGCCTACTCTTTTATTTTTCAACTGATTTGAAATACAAATTCGGGTACCAATTGATTTAATGGTTCCTTTTGTCGTGAAATTAAAACCTTGAATTTTTAACGGAACTTTTATTATGATTTTTCCTTTTGCACCGCCTCTCGGATAAAAGCCTTCTTTATCTATTAGAATTTGAACATCGTAGCCCATTCTTCTGAAAAGTGAGAATGTTGAATGATTTAATAAAAACGGATCGGGTGCGCCTTTACCATATGTTCCACCTCCCTCGAATTGGAATACATAATCCCCCGGAGGTGCGCCCAATAATGCATACTGAAGAGATTGGGTCAAGAGCCCGATTGAACCTGCAGTATCAATTTTTATCGAATGATTTGAAATCCATTTCATTCCGGGCTTATAAAATAGTTCCGTGCTTCCGATGGTGGCACCTTCTAAAATTCCTCCCGTAATATCCTTAAGGCACGTGATGCCAAGTAAATGTTGAAGTTTTAGCCCGGGTGGCGTGCGATTTTTCCGAATATTTGTAATTTTCAAGCCTTTACCCGCGAACGTGCAAATTCCCGCAGCCACCCTCAAAATGGACCCACCTCCTTCTCCGAGAGAGCCATCTATCTCGATTTCAGTTTGAGAATTTAAGGGCTTCATGATTTTTGACTCCGAATTTAATTCTATCGCTCTTATACGTTAAAATAAAATACAATTCCTCTTAAAAGAATGATTCTAAATAATATTTCAACTAAATCATCATTAATTTAAGAATTTTTGGTGTTTCAATTAATAGATTTCAAGATAATGAAAAAATTGCATTACAAACGCTCCAATTCATCTTTAAGCATCTTTAAACTTTCTATGACGGCTTGTTTCTTCACGAGTTGTCGGTTACCCGAAAAAGTTTTTTCTTCAATTCGTTGCCCCGCGGGCGTTTGTAGCCCAATAATTACAAAACCCGATGGCTTTCCCTCCAATACTTGATCGGTAACCCCCGTAAAGGCGATCATCACATCGGGATTTAATTTTTCCTTTAATCCTTTCAGTAAATGCTTAGTGGTCTCATTTGAAACGGTGCCAAATTCGTTGATGATTTCCCAAGGGACATTTAGAATTTCATGTTTAGCTGCTGCAGTATACACCACCGCAGAGTATATAAGCACCTTTGAAGCCCCTCTTACATTTGTGATGGTATGCGCGGCGAATCCGCCAGTGCAAGACTCGGCTAATGCTATTGTAAATTTCATTTCTGTTAGTCGCGAGACAATTTGCTTTGCAAGGATGTCCAGCTCTTCATTTTCTTCAGAAAGCATACATTTATCTCCTCAATCACTTAGTTTCTTTGTTTTTGACGGCTTTTAAAATTTTTACCACGCTTTTCGGTAAATAGTCGGAAATGTCTTGATTATTAGCGATCATAGTTCGGATCAAAGTACCATTGTATTTTTCCATTTCAAATGGAATTTTTTTCCACACGGCTTTTCCCTCCTTGGCTATGAGAGAACGTGTCCAATCGCTATTGGAAAAAAAGAAATCAAAATCACCCACAATCGAAATAAAATGCTTAGCCCAACGTTCGCTATCATGAATATCCGGAATCGCAAAAATTTCAAATCGATCGGTGAAAATCCCGGCCTCCTTAAGTGCCTCTTCTACGAACATTTTTCTGGTCTGGTAATCAAATGGATTTTCCGAGGTATTTGAATATTGGCTGCTTCCTATTCCGATTTTCAAAACTTTTACATACTTTAACGCTTCAAGAATACAATGCAAATGCCCTAAATGAAACGGCTGAAATCGGCCTATAAATGCCCCTACTTTATTGACTATCGTAATTTTTTGATTGAACTTTATGGAACGACTCGTTCCTATACTATTAACAACCGACGAATCACTTAAAATATTAGCCTCACACATACCCGTACCCAGCGGCCTCGGATCCTGATCCGAACAAGGACAAGGACCGCTGCGGTTATAATTTTCAATGATTTTATCATCCAGATGTTCGTTGATGATTTTATTCCAATACAACAACGCGAAGGGTACCCATTCTTCCCTCTGGAACATCTCTTGCATCTGTTCCTTTGTGTAAAACCCCGAACGAGAACCGCATTCTACTGGGTCACAAACAAACGATTCGTGGCATAACCCGATAAAGTTGAAACTTAATTCCACATCCTCCGAATGAATATATTTTTCCATCGATAAGTCCAGAAATTCAAAATAATAAGGAACAACGCCCATTTCCTCTTGAACCTCCCGCAGCATGTCTTGTTCGATGGCTTCAAATGTAAAAGGATTTCGATACCGAAGATGCCCGCTTGCCGAATCTGTCAGTTTGCCCGGATGCGACGATCTTGTCATGTTTCGCTGTTGAACCAAATATTTCTTATCGGATGTAAATAAAAAGATACGGCAAATAAAGTGCGGAATTCGTTTTGCATGGGCCGCTTTTCTGGGATATGGAAATACCTTAGAAAATTTGCCCGTATGAAACTCTTTAATATCCGGATAATGGAAGCACGCCAATATCTCCTCGGAAGTCCCATGTTTCGGTATGGAAAGGATTTTAACTGAATCACCTTGTTTCATATTTAAACACTCAGCTGCATTCCTTTGATTCATCACAATTTCGAGATATCCGGAAGATCCACCCATCAACAACACCTCATTCTCTTTTCCCTCGAGAAAATTTGATACGAATCGAATAGGAATATCATTCATCGTCAAAGGCTGTTGATATAATTCGGTGAACCCGAGGGTGGATATATTGGTAATGATGTTCCCAAAATCGTCGACGTATAATACATGACCATCTACTCTGTCAATTTGCCATTCAACGGTCGGTTTTGGTACGAGCACGGGCATCTCTACAAGCGGACCTACGCGATCAAGCGGAAATCCTTTACTGAGTTGAGCCGCTGTTGGCGCCATAATATCTCGCCCATGAAAAGAAGCAGAGATTTGGCCATCTGTGCCTTTATAGAATAATTCTTCATTTTCGATGGAATAAATATTGCATGTCTCTTTAAAAAGAAATCCGCTGAAGATACCATTATCCGGCCCTATCAGAATTTGCCCATTTTGTCGCCTCACCGCCAAAATTTTACGCTTTGTACCCACTCCGGGATCCACAACGCAAATAATAATAGTATTCGGCGGAAAGGTATGAACCGATGTTTCAAGGATATATTGCGCCTCTGAAATGGAATATGGCTGAATTCCGTGATACCCATTGATAATTGTGACATTCGGGTTGATTGAATAGATTACACCCATCATCTCGGCAATATAATGCTGGCCTTTCCAACCGAAATCGGTGAACAACGCAATGAATGGCATCTTATCATAAGAAAATGCATGTTGATTCAAAAATATTGCGAATATTCGATACAATTGCCCCGTTGAATCCATGCATAAATGAAACGGTCGAACAAACCCAATACTCAGCGTGTTAAATATTAATACAGCAAATTCCAACAAAATTGTCCCAGCTAAACAAGAATACAAACCAAATTTAGATACAATTCGCATATTTCAATAAATACGACGAAATTCAGAACCGGGTATTACTTTTTTCGGTATCGGTTTGAGATCTCATGAGTTCTTTTGACGATAAATCCACGCAATTAGATAGTTCCATGAAAAAACCGATTAAATTTTGAGTTCGAAAAACTTCATGTCAAATATTATAAGAACACTTTCCGAACCACGAATGAGAATTTTTTTATGTTTACTCTTCGGGTGAAATTTTATTCTTTCTTAATAGTTCCAAATATTTAGCCGCGCGCTGTTTTTCTTGCTCCGCGCGCTGTTTTTCTTGCTCCGCGCGCTGTTTTTCTTGCTCCGCGCGTTGTTTTTCTTGCTCCGCGCGTTGTTTTTCTTGCT
>CAZUTM010000156.1:0-2708 GCA_964623665.1 uncultured archaeon | reverse complement strand
TTTCTTGCTCCGCGCGTTGTTTTTCTTGCTCCGCGCGTTGTTTTTCTTGCTCCGCGCGTTGTTTTTCTTGCTCCGCTAAAGAAAGAAGCATTTCATCCCGAGTCTTATGAAACACCACAAGATGAAAAACGCTTTCCCCATCGAAAATCTTGTTCTTCTGCTCCAACAATCCAATCCTGAAAGGAATCTCGGGCCCAATATCGACAATCGCTGATCTATTTATCGAACCATCTCCTTGTACCGCTAATTCTCGTATATCATCATATAAATTCATTCCACCATCGGTAAATCTATAAACCCTTAGAAAGGGAGGACGATAAGGGTCTGTGGCAACATGGTAGGCAGCATATACACAATAATACCGAATACCAATCATTCGGCATAAATCTAAATTTTCACCAATATCACTCCGCCAAGTGCTTTGAGATAAAATATTAATTGCCAATATTGGAATTCGGTTTTCATGCTTTTCGGAATTAAAAGAACTCAGAAAATTATCATATTTCCAGCCAAGAAAGAACGAAATATCAAATTTAATGTCCACCTTTTTCATAAACTTTTGTTTCACATTGAAATAATGGTGCAAATCCCAAAGCGTCCGTGAATCCGGAAAATTATTTGTGAGCACATCCTTTATATACGAAACTTCATAAGAATGGGGCTCACTATCCCTACGTCCGATACGGGGGGCTTTCGGATCGTACTCCGGAGATTCATTAAAAGGCTCGTTAATTTGAAAAGACCTTTCTGTGTTGGATTTTTCCATCTACAATCACTATTAGGTAATCGCGATACAATTATAAATATTTAATGATTTCTTTTCAAGTCCAGTTTCTATTTCTATAAATGGATTTTTTCTATCCATTCCGACAATTTCTAAAGCGATCTTTAGATTTCAATGGTGTAGACAATGCGATTTTTTCCGGTCTTTCATTTTCTTTTCAATTGGCTTTTTACTTAGATGCTGAAAACGGAACAATGGACATTCCCTATGAAAATCAATATCTTGCGCTGAACTTGGATAATCTATAATTCGAGGTCAGCCCACGCCTTTTATAACTATCATCCACAAAATAAACTCAAATAAAAAATGAGATAAATTATTTCCCTCGAAGCGTTTTGAATTTTTTATCGAGTTTGGCGTATTCAAACAAAGTTTTTGCTTTCAAATCATATTCCTCTGCACCCAGAGAATCAGATAGCTCCTTACTCAGATCCGAACTTTTGCTAAATGCACGCGCTGATCGCTCCCACTCCCCATTTTTCAAACTATTGATGGCCTCATCCAACACTTTCTGCCTGCTCTCCAATAATTCGGGAATTCTTTCCATCAATTTGATTTTATCGTTAAATAATTTTATGAGCTCGTTTTCTTTGATTTCTGCAGCCAAATCTTTAGCCTCTTCAAAATACTTTTTAGCCTTGTCATAATCGCCCTTCATCATCGACCGCTCGGCTTTCTTCGTGTTATCGAAGATTTTGTCCGGTATTTTCTTTAACTGATCCGATAATAATTTTGCTTCCTCGAATTTTCCTTTCTCGGTAAGCACTTTCAATTGACTCTTTAAGCGACTTCTCACTTTGTCTAAATCAAACATAACGGCAGGGTTCTTAAAATGTTTCTCAAATATTACTGAACAATAGTCCTCTATCTCATTTCTGGGGGCACCCATCTGATTTATCATTTCCGTAGCGAATATGGATAATGCATCTTGGAAAAATAACGAATCATCGTCCTTTTCAAGAACCACACCACAAATCAGATGATAGGTATCTCGTTTCACGCGATATTCATGATTGTACACCAAAAATAGATAATCGGGATAAGAAACAACAGAAAATTTTTCGGAAGAAGACAAGCCCATTTGAATATTCAAGATATCATTGGGCCCTATCGCTATATCTCCGTTTGGTGGCGCAATGTATTTTGCAATTAGAGATCCATCTCCGCTTGGGGTTATATTAACTACAAACAAACCTCGAGGCATGTTACTTATATGAACCCAAAGACAAAAAAACTTTTTCCTAAATCAATAAATTTGCTCGCTCTATTGTTCGGGATCGATTGGTCCTTTCAAAATTTCGTTCAGAATCAAATTCATTAAGGCAAACATATTAAATACTCTGCGAATCGTGAACATAAACTGATCTTTAGTAATATCCAAGTCATATAATACCTCGGTAATAATATAATTCCCATTCTCGTTGTCAATTAAATACATGAAGTTTTGACGCAATAACTCCTTTTTCAATTGAAACGAAAATTTCCGGAAAATCAAGGGATCCTTGGATTTCAAAAGATTGCGCTCAGTCTCATCGATTTTCAAGTGCGCTTGAAACACCAAACTCGATTGATGATGATTCTTAATTATCGTTATAGGAATCGGGGTTGGAACATTTGGTGGGTACTTTATTTGAAAGCCAAACTCGAGCCGATCGTTATCCGGAATAAAATCAGAGAAGAGTCGCTCATCGCGGAGCCATTTCTCGATTCTCCCTTTGATCTCTTTTTCTTTTGTTGACATGCTTATCGCTTCGTTCATTTTGTAATAAAAAACAACATTTCAATCTTTCAATTGCTCAATCTTCCATTGCTCAATCTTCCATTGCTCAATCTTCCAATTGCTCAATCTTCCAATTGCTCAATCTTCCAATTGCTCAATCTTCCATTGCTCAATCTTCCAATTGCTCAATCTTCCAATTGCTCA
>CAZUTM010000155.1:6455-11381 GCA_964623665.1 uncultured archaeon | reverse complement strand
AATTGCAATAACACAGGACTTTGCGATTCGAGACATGCAATCAAGATGGCTTGTAATTGTTCCATATTATAGAAATTGAATCCCGGAATTCCGAATTTTTCTTTAAGGGCTTTGGAATAAAGAGCATTCGAATTCACCACCCCTAAATCATGAACTTTCATAATCAAAGAAACGGGTCGAAAGTTAAAAAATATACGACTCAGAAAAGAAAAGATGACTGCTGCACCCGCAATCTGAGCATCCAAAGTTTTCGATTCGATGACCGGTTTTCTCTTCTATTAATTCTGCGATTTCGCATTCTTCTCTTTGTGTTGAAGGAACAAGAACAACGGACCGGATGAGAATATTATCCGAAGAGAGCAAATAGTCGATATGCCAATGCAATTTTTTGTTTTTGGGGGATTTCAAATGTCGAATCACCCGCTTTTCCAAAGAATATTTGTGATTTGGGTTAAAGGCGGACCCGATATAATAATAGAAGCCTTTCTCGAAATGTATTGATCCAAGTTTTCCTATTTGTACAGAGTGGGATTCCAATACTTCAAAACAGAGAATATACGCACCGGAACTCATGCTTCACTAAGCCTTTTAATTATTTGTAAAAATTAAAATAAAAAAAAATATTCAGATAAAATCATCATAGATCGAGAACTTTTCATCATACTCTTCTCGAATATGTTCCTCTTCTTTCATTTTCGCAATAGCATCATTAATCTCTTTGATTTTTTGAGTATCTCCTATTTGTTCATATATACTCTTCACTTCATTGTATTTCTCTAATGCTTCATCATATTTTCCCGCGTAATCCAAGTCTTGCGCGAAAATGAAAAGCGATTGAGCATACTGGTCGACATCCCCAATAGTTCTTTTAATTTCAAGAGATAACTGATGAGATCGTAATGAATCCACGTGTCTGCCGACCATCGAATAAAGGGATCCCAAATTTCTAAGCGTTATAGCCTCTGCTTTCCGGTTCCGTATTTCGTGAACCTTTTCCAAGCAACGCTCTTGATAAGCAATGGCATTCGGAATATCATGGTTGATTCGATATAAAATACCGATTTTATTGAGATAGGTTGCTTGTTCAAAAGGATCAGTAGCCAATCCTAATGCCGTTTGAAAGAATTTAATAGCGCGGTCGACATCCTTCCTTTTTTGGCAAATTTCCGCTAATAAAACTAAAGCTTTTTTCTTTAACTCCGAATCCTCGCTGACTAAGATAGGTTTCAGCGTTCGGAGAGATTCTACAATCTCGCCTCTCGAATATAAATCGGAAGCAAGAGAATATCTTTCATATAAATCTTCGCTTTCGGCTGTCATTACATGCATCTCCGCGTTTCCATGAAAAGAGAATAAAATATAATTTTTCTATGTTTACATTGAACTCCATTCATATATATTTTTCCAAAGCATTGTATCGATCGTTATAATATTTGGAAAACGGATGAGTCGTATAATTTTATTAAAATGAACCGATCTGGAATTATAATCAAACCAAAATTGAGAGCGAACATTGGATCTAAATGATACGAAAAAATAGAGATTTTAATTTTGAGATCGCGATTTATTTACAGCAATCATTGTGGTCTCCGCAATCGCATCCACAGCCACAGCCATCCATGCCTTCGCCTTCCGGTGCTTCATCCAAAATCTCGACCACTTTGATTTTGAAATTTAATTCCTTTCCGGCTAAAGGATGATTAAAATCGAGTTTCACGGATTCGCCTTCAATTGCTTTCACGGTTGCAGGAATAACATATCCTTCCGGAGTCTGAAGAACAATTTGGATTCCTACTTGTAATTGTCCGCTATCTTCGCCGAATTGTGCTTTCGGAACTTCTTTAATCATATCATCTTGATATGGACCGTAGCCTTGTTCCGGAGTCACATGGAAAGATTTTTCTTGGCCGATTTCCATACCCATAACCGCATCGTCAAATCCTTTTATCAAATCGCCGGAACCAACGGTGAATCCTAAAGGGGATCCATGCTCTTCGGAAGAATCAAACACTTCTCCGTTATCGAATGTTCCGGTGTATTCAACTTTAACAAATTTTCCTGCTTCTACTTTCATAAAATCAACAATTTTCGTAGATGACGAACTAAAGCCACCAAGGCAATTAAATGTGAGGCTATTATACTAAAAGAATAAGATGGAATGAAAAAAATATATGAATTTTTTCTAATTTAGATTTTAATTAACAGAATTCACGGAAACAACTTCCGGAACGTTTTGCTTCAAGATTCTCTCAATCCCATTTTTTACGGTCATTTGAGAATACGGGCAACCGGCGCAGTGGCCTTGGAGTCGTAATTTTACTTTTCCATCATCAGAGATTTCGACAAGTTCGGCATCTCCGCCATCTGCTTGCAAACTGGGCTTGATTTTGTTTAAAATCTCCACCACTTTTGATTTCCATGAACCTTCGGGATATTTTTCTACCATATTTTCTTCAAATTGCTTCTCTTAAATAAAGCTGTCGCTTCGAAAAGTTAAGCTTTTTTTGAAAATAGCGATAAATATAAATTGGTAGCAAAAATTCATATTTCGGAGAATTAATGCGATGAAAAATGCAAAAGAAAACATTTTGAATTTATTGAAAACTTCTCCATTTGGACAACCGGTGAAAACAATTGCGGATTCTTTAGGAATTAGCAGAACTACCGCATTAAAGTATCTTTCTGAACTTGAGAAAGAGAATTTGGTGTTTGATCTCGAATTAGGACAATACCATGTCTTTATTCATCGGGATATTTATATGCACCGAGAAAATTCACTAGATCAAAATAATCTTACGAATAGTCTCTTCTTTACCTTTTATAGAACTTTGATTCGGTCGATTTCTATTAATTTAAACAAAGAGGAGGTGAAATCGATCGGGAAAAGAATGGGCTCGGACTCAGAATTCGAGATCTTCATTCGATCGAATTTTTATTTGAAGAAACAATTCGAAGCGCCTCAAAAAATTCCGGAATTATCCCAAATCGCGTCCCTCTTAATGAATTCAATTGATGCTTTTTGCAAGGTATTTGATTATTACGAGTGGCGGCCTCCTATTCTCATGGAAGAAGATGGAATTGTTGTGCTTCAATTGGTGAATTCCGCGCTGATTCAGAGTTGTCCAAACCATTTTTATCTTATCTCCGGCTTGATAGAAGCGTTCATGAACAATGCGATTAAACAATTGGCGCCGAAATTGAACATCTCTGCTAAGGTTGAGATCATTCAAATCTTGCAGCAAGAAAAAACAGTGCAAATCAGGTTTGAGTTTATATTTTAGCAGTAAAACGATCTATAAAAATATTAGGTATTGTTTCTTTTCAAGCCATATTCTTGATTAATTATGCTGCAATAATAATAGTTTTCTTTTTCAATCTATTAAGCGCGATGGATTTCATTTTCGGCCCTTTTTGCTGTCTTTTTTTAATGATTGGACATACTCACCAAAAAAATTAATAAGTTTGTCCATAAATTATAAAACAATGAAAATACTCGAAAATTCGATTGTTGATGACTATTACGATGTGGTAGTTGTCGGGGCCGGCAATGGTGGGTTGACCGCAGCCGCAATGCTGGCAAAAAAAGGATTTAAAGTATGTATAGTCGAACAACATTATATTCCTGGAGGATGCGTAACCTCTATTCGTAGGAAAGGAATAGCATTTGATGTAGGTGCTGCAATGTTATTCGGATGGAATCCGGAAACAGGGTATAAGCCTCATGTATATGTAATGAACGAATTGCAAGAAGATATTAACATGATTCCTCACGATTCGATTTATCGGATGCATCTTTTGGGCAAAGAGGTCACATTTTGGCGCGATTTTGAGAAATATTTCAAAGAGCTTGTTGCGATTTTTCCGCACCAAGAAAAACCTCTACGGGATTTGTATAATGAGTTTCTCAGTGTTTATGATACATTGGTGCAAGGAATCGGAGCGCTGTACGCACCTTCGTTCGAAGATTGGAAGAAGATATTGCCGAAGGTTTTGAAAAATGTAAAAGGCGTGGTTGGGCTCATCCGAAATTTGGATCGCCCGATTCAAGATCTCTTGGATAAATATGGTATTACCGATCCGGACTTAGTTGGATTATTCGATTTCCTAATTGCCACTTTCTTTACCACCACATGCCGAGAAACGCCCGCGATCATGGCGCCAGTGCTTTTTATCGATACTCACAAAGGAGGATGTTTCTATCCCGAAGGATCTCCGCAGATGCTGCCCAATAAAATGGAAAAAGCAATCGAAAAATTTGGAGGTCACTTGATTTATAATCATTATGTTGAAGAGATCGTGATGGATAAAGGAAAAGCAACGGGCATTAGATTGGATGATGGAACGTTTATACGGGGTAAATATATTATCTCGAATGCGACCGTTTGGAATCTTTACGGCAAATTAATAAAGCGCGAACATATCAAACCCGATCGTTACAAATGGGCCCAATCATTCGTTCCAACTTTGAGTATTTTTATTTTGTATGCCGGTGTGAAAGCAGAAGTAATTCCAAAAGATTTTCGCTCCATAGAAGTATTTATTGAGGACCCGAGAAACTTCGCGGCGCCGAATAAAACGTTCTTTCTTTTTATTCCAACGATTGATGATCCATCAATAGCACCCGAAGGCTATCATTCTTTATCGATTCTCTGTCCGGGAAGCAATCGGAATTGGCCAACATATGACGATCCAAAATATCGAACCGAAGAGTATTACAAAGCCAAAGAACTCGAAGCAGACAAAGTGCTGACGGCTCTGGAAAAATATATACCCGGGATCAAACAAGCGATTGTGACGTTGGAAGTAGGAACGGCGGGTACGATGGAGAGATTTACACTCAAGAATTGGGGTTGTGTTGCAGGCCCAAAACAAATGATTGGCCAGCATATGTTTAAGCGTCCGGGAGCGCGAACGGAATGGAAAAAC